>DATKVT010000031.1 GCA_035529935.1 Williamwhitmania sp.
TGGCAAGGCTGCCATACCTGTTTTCGTAGGCAAACTGAGCCGCTGCGAGCACATCGCTGTCGCTGAGGTTGTAGCGCTCAACCTTGGCGTTGCTTTTTCTGATGCCGCAGTAGAGGCAATCCTTGGCGCAAGCGTTGGAGAGTTCAATGAGGCCACGGTAGTAAACCTTGTTGCCTACGGTGGCGGCCTTAACCGCAGATGCCTTTTCGAAGAGTATGTTTTTTTCCTCTCCCTGCGCGGATAGGAGGTAGATGATATCCTCTTTGGTAAACTTTTTTTTGTCAAGAATATGGTGAATAGTAGCCATAGCGTGCAGTGCTTTTGTGGCGCAAAGTTAGCAATCCATTTTTAACCATTGTGTTGCATTGGTTACAGTTTTGTGGGTTGTTGGCATAAGTTTAAGGCGGCCTTTGATATATACAATGCAATTATTTTTACTTTTACTATGCTTTCAAAGTGGCGTATAAATCTAGTGCTATGTACTATAAACTTTTTGTAAGTGCTTGGAAATTGGTTGTTAAGGGAAATCAGTCCGTTAGCCCTCAAGTTGGGACATATTTTCTAATTAGCACTTTAGAATTAGCCAATATTGGAACTTTTATTTTACTGATGAAGTATTTTGTCAATTTCAAACTGTCTGTAAACAAGCTGCAATTTGTTATTTTGCTTATTGTACCAGTATTTTTAGTGAACTATTTGGTTATTCTGCACAAGCGAAGGTATCGCAAAATAATGGCAGCCAATAAGGATACAGGCCTATGGCTTTTCGTCAGCTATTTCATTTTCACGCTGCTATTCTGGATTGTGGTGGGGTATCTGAATGTTTTAAAGTATGGGAAATAATTCAAGTTGGGGTATCGATCGTTTCTCCCGTAATGTCGGAGCAATTTGTGGCACAAATAAATAGTTCTAAAAAATAGGTTATAATGAACAATCCTTATTACCTAATTTGGGCAGATGCAATTCTTAGTATTCAGAAACATCATCCAAATATAAAATGGAAAACACCCATATTTATTCTTATAACATGGGTTCATGCCTTGAATTTTTGGATAATAATACTTTGGTTAAAGTACTTTGATATCTTTACTATTCCGCTTATAACTGTTGACTTATTTCCTGGCAAATTGCTAAATAGTTTTTTTGCATTTACAATAGAGTTTGCGCTTCCCTTCGGCATACTGAACTACTTTTTAGTTTTTTATAGGGATAGGTATAAGCGAATAATTAAAAAATACCCCAATCCGCCAGTAAGGTATAGCTACAAATATGGAACAACGATGATATTTGGAGCTTTTATCTCAGCGGTGCTATATGGTATTTTAAGGTAAAAATGAATATAACCTGCTGGCCTGGAAAAACTACTAAACTCATGGGCCTCTGTTGCTACTAGAGTTGACAAACCGATTATTTTTCCGAACAATTAATACCTAGAACAATGTTTAATGAGATGTATTTTTGGATGGTTACCTACTTAAGTAAGATAAAAACAAACAAAACACCCGCATTTAATGCGTACTTGATAATAAGTGTATTACAGTATATCAATATTGGTACATTATATGTGATTAGTAATTACTACCTACAAATTGTAATGGATAGGAATACCGCAATAATTTCAGGTTTAATTTTTGCGGCTGCATTCGCTATTCTCAACTACTTTATCCTGTATGCAAAACGTGAGTCTATTATCAAAAAATATAGTGAGGCACCCATCAAAAGAAAGACAAGGGGGCAGATACTGTTTTGGCTTTATGTAATTCTGTCATTTGTTGCCTTTTCCATATCAGTTGCAAACTTGGTTACTCCTAGGTACTAGCAAGCGGTCAAATTTGCTTGCTGTTATAGAAAATGAAAGAGAGCTCGACCCTCTGCCGACACCCACTATCCCGGAAATAGAATGAAACGCTTTGGCAGAAGTGCATGAGAAGATGGAAAGGAGCGAGGTTCAACAACCGCCCTAGTGAATATATTTTCAAATTTGTCTCATTGTCAAAACCTGTCCGGCTATTGTCAGGTTTCTAAATTGCTCGGCCGTGCCTTCGGCACTGGAACCGCGATAAACATTAATTATCTACCAAACTGTCGTCCCTCGCGGGACTAGCCTTTGCATTTTCATTGGCAAATTGTCTCATTGCTCCACTGCCAGTTTTGATTTGTTCTAAATTCTCAACTTTGCCTTAGAGTTATGAGCTTATTTGTGCAAATAGGTAACATATTTGACCATCTATTGACGAATTGCAGATATTCTATAACATAAAGCGCTTGTCCAACCGTGGTAATCACCTATATTTGCAGCACATCTCTCAAATAAAACACGGGTAAATAGCTATGGTAAATCAACAGTTGCTCAACCCCAGAAGCATTGTGGTTGTTGGCGGTTCGGACGATATTCAGAAGCCTGGTGGAAAGGTTCTCAAAAACCTTATCGATAATGGCTTCAAAGGCAAGCTCTACGTGGTAAATCCTAAGCTGGATGAAGTTCAAGGTGTAAAAACTTTTAGGGATGTTGCCGATCTACCGGAGGTTGACCTTGCCATAATGGCCATTGCAGCCAAGTTTTGCCCTGGCACAGTGGAGGTTCTAACCAAGCAGAAGAGCACAAAGGCTTTCATTATACTTTCGGCCGGATTCCACGAGGAGAGCGAGGAGGGAGCGAAGCTGGAGCAGCAAATTGTTGATAGCATTAATGCCGTAAATGGTTGTTTAATTGGCCCCAACTGTATTGGGGTGATGAACTCCAACTATGCCGGTGTATTTACCTCACCCATTCCTCGATTTGATACGCACGGTATCGATTTTATTAGCGGTTCAGGGGCTACGGCCGTATTTATTATGGAGGCTGGAATTCCTAAAGGGCTAACCTTTTCCAGCGTATATTCGGTGGGCAACAGCGCTCAAATGGGGGTAGAGGAGATGCTGAAATACCTCGACGAAAGCTTCGATGCCAAGAGCAGTTCCCGCGTAAAGCTGCTTTACGTAGAGAGCATCAATAAGCCGGAGATGCTGCTGAAGCATGCCGCTTCGCTAATTAGAAAAGGGTGCAAAATTGCTGCAATTAAATCGGGTAGCTCCGCCGCCGGAAGCCGTGCGGCATCGTCGCATACCGGCGCCATGGCCAGCCCCGATGTGGCTGTGGAGGCGCTATTTCGCAAGGCGGGAATTGTGCGCTGTGGTGGCAGGGAGGAGTTGGCAACGGTGGCCGCAATTTTTATGCACCCAGGGCTACAGGGAAAGAATATTGCCATTATTACCCATGCTGGTGGGCCAGCAGTAATGCTCACCGATTCGCTATCGAACAATGGCCTTGACGTTCCCCACATTGAAGGCAAAAAGGCCGATGAGCTGCTTGGTAAGTTGTTCGCAGGATCGTCGGTGGCAAACCCCATCGACTTTTTGGCAACGGGAACGGCGGAGCAGCTCGGAAATATTATTGATGCCTGCGAGCACGACTTCGATAACGTGGATGCCATGGCTGTCATATTTGGTAGTCCAGGCCTATTCCCTGTATACGACGTTTACGACCTTTTGCACGAGAAGATGAAGGAGTGCAAAAAACCAATATATCCCATTCTTCCTTCAGTTATAAATGTTAAGGATGAAATAGCTCACTTCCTTGCTAAGGGGCGTATCAACTTCCCCGACGAGGTGCTATTTGGCAATGCTTTGGCCAAGGTTTACAATACCCCAAAACCACAACCGGAAGCGCCTGCTATGCCAAAGGTTGATGAGAAGGCAATTCGATCTATTGTTGATAGTTCGGTAAGTGGATACTTTGCCCCTGAAAAGGTGCAGGAGCTGCTCGATGCGGCTGGAATTACCCGTGCGGGCGAAGCGGTGGTAACAACCAGTGAGGCTGCAGTGGCCGATGCCAATCGGCTTGGCTTTCCAATTGTAATGAAGGTGGTTGGACCAGTTCACAAGAGCGATGTTGGAGGAGTGGTGCTCAACGTAAAGGATGCCGAAACGGTGGTGCGTGAATTTAATCGAATGATAACAATCAAGGACACCAAGGCCATCCTTCTTCAGCCCATGCTATCGGGTGTTGAACTCTTTGTTGGTGCTAAGCGGGAGGATAAATTTGGTCATCTGGTGCTATGCGGTTTGGGCGGTATTTTTATTGAGGTGCTGAAGGATGTTAGCGCCGGACTTGCTCCCATTGCCGTGGACGAGGCGTCGTCAATGATAAAAAGTTTGAGAGGATACAAAATTCTAAAGGGTGTAAGGGGACAGGAGCCGGTAAATGAGCAGCATTTTGCCGAGATCATCTCCCGTGTTTCGGCGCTGGTAAGGGTGGCCCCGGAGATTTTCGAGATGGACCTAAATCCACTGCTCGGTCGCAAGAGTGGCGTTGTTGCCGTGGATGCCCGCATTCGAATTGAAAAGTAGAGGATACCATGAAGTTGCTGGAGAAGTATAAGGCTCTTTCGAGAACCGAAAAGGCTTACGTTTGGCTAGTTCTTTTGCTGTTTGTGCTCATATTGTTGAGGTGGAGCACCATTAGTCACGACGTAGCTGCTTCAATAAAAAGCTATTTTAACTAGTCAACGCTTAGATTTCATTGCTATGAAGAAACAAGATATTTATGTGGTTTTGGTAGCCATATTGCTGCTTTTGCCTTTTTTTATTTCCGACTCCGTTTATGGTTTTTATGAAACCTTCAACAGGGAGCACGGCATGGTAATGAGCTTCATCAAGTTTGCAGTGTTGGCAACCTTTGGCGAAGCGGTTGGGTTGCGCATTCGCACTGGTCGTTATAACCATGCTGGGTTTGGTCTTTTACCTAGGGCAGTTGTGTGGGGGGGTATTGGCCTCACCATTAAGTTGGCCTTTGTGATTTTTGCAGTCGGAACGCCTGCATTCTTAGCCTTTATGGGATTTACCGATGCTCCTTCAATGATGAAAGGTGCCCTATCCATATCGAAGGTTGAGGTAGCATTTGCCATCTCTGCCGCCATGAACATTATCTACGCTCCGGTAATGATGACCTTCCATAAAATAACCGATTCCCACATCTCAGCCAATGGAGGCAGACTTACAAGCCTACTTAAGCCCATCCAAATGGGAAGCATTATGCAAGATATCAATTGGAAGGTGCAGTGGAATTTTGTTTTTAAGAAGACAATCCCATTCTTTTGGATACCCGCACACACCATAACTTTTTTACTACCAGCAGAAATGCAGGTGCTATTTGCTGCGCTGTTGAGCGTCGCACTGGGTATTCTGCTTTCCATTGCCAGCTTGAAAAGTGGAAAATAGTTGTATCTTTGTAACAAAGAGTTTTACCATGGAAAAAATAGGAATTTTCTTCGGCCCCGTTGGTGGTAGCACCGAGAGGGTGGCACACAAAATTGCCAAAGAGTTTGGCGGAGATAATGTTGAATTTATTCCTGTGCATGATGCAAAAGCAGGTGATGTTGATCGGTTTAAAAATGTGATTTTTGGCTGCTCAACCATTGGTAAGGAAACATGGCAGGCACCCTCTGTAAAGAAGGATTGGGACCTGTTCCGCAGTGAGCTTGAAAAGATAAATGTTGAGGGGAAAGTATTTGCCATTTTTGGCCTTGGCGACCACCTGACCTACCCATTTCATTTTGTGAATTCCATGGGGGAAATAGGAAAGACATTACTATCGAAGGGTGCAAAGGTTGTTGGCCGCTGCTCGGTAAAGGAGTACGATTTTAAGGAATCTGAAGCAGTTATTGATGGTGAGTTTATTGGCCTTCCCATTGATGAGGATTTTGAGGAGGAACTTACTGAACCTCGGATCAAAAACTGGGTTGTTCGCCTAAAAAATAAGTTTGTTTAGCGTTTATAGTAGATATGTCATAGAGAGAGGGCTGACCGTTTGGTTGGCCCTCTTTTATTTGAAAAAGGAAGGAGAGTTACATTCTCCCATAAACGACATTTGTATAAGATTGCTCTTTACTTCTCCAATGAATTCTCATTTTTGGTCCATTTAATAAAAACATCCATTCCTTTTTTTTATATTTAGCCTGTATATCATACCGCTATGAACAAAAAAATTTCCATTACGGTATTGCTTCTTTTGGCATCACTTGTTTCGTGGGGGCAAATCTCTCCTCTCGGAATTCCATTCCATAGGCAATATACTCCTGAGGAATACAAGGGATCGGAAACAAATTGGTCAGTTGCCTCTGACGATTTGGGCATGATGTATTTTGGAAACGAGGGAATGATTCTTGAATATGATGGGCACGAGTGGCGCGATATTCCAGTTAAGGATGACAATATTCAATCCCTTTGCAATGGTTCCGGTAACATCTACTTTGGTGGATCTCGATCGTTTGGGGTAATCAAAACCGATGCGCTAGGCAATCACTATGCATTCTACCTCTCCGAAAGGCTTGGTAGTAATGTGGAGGTAAACAACATTTGGAAAACCTACTGTATCGATAAAAAAATATTCTTTTGCTCTTTAAAGCGGATCTTCATTTACGATCCCAAGGAAGATGTAATTCAGATGGTGGAGTTACCCAAGAATAGCTTTTTAGCCTTTGTGGTAAACAACCAGCTTGTAATTGGCAATTGGGAGCAAGGCCTTTTAAAGCTCACCGGCAATAAGGTTGAGCTGGCTGAAGGTGGAGGCTATTTCAAGAAGAAGGATATTTTTAGTGTTTTGCCGTACGATGCCAATCGCTGGCTCATTGCCACCAACCTTGATGGCCTCTACCTCTATTATCCCAATGGTGGGAAAGCCGAGGTGTTTGAACCAACGCAAGAAGCTAAGCAGACAAACAAATTTCTGAAGGATAACAACTTTTATACCGGTGCTATTGTCAACGATTCTACCTATGCTTTAGGAACGTTTGGTGGCACTGTAATAATGAACAAGCAAGGCCGGATTGTTGCGCTGATCAATAAAAAGTATGGCCTTTCGAGTGAGGAAACCACAGGTTTAATGGTTCGTCCATCATCGCCACAATCCATGCAGCTTTGGCTCACCCTCGTGCTAGGAATTGCAAATGTAGACTATCCTTCAGTAACGGCTCACTTTGCTGATGAGTCGGGACTTTTTGGTAACGTGCAAACCCTTAAGCGCTACAATGGGATACTCTATGTTGGAACTATCCGAGGGTTATATACTCTGCGATTTAATGCTTTTGGATTACCTGAATTTGTTCAGATTAAGGAGGTAGAGGGGCAGGTTAATAACTTGTTAGTTGTTAAGGAGAAGAACAAAGATGTATTGCTAGTTGGTTCAAACCTTTACCTATACAAAATAGCCAATGGCAAGATAGACCGATTCAACTCCGTTGATGCGCTCACCTACAAGTTTGTTAAGCCAAAGTTCTCCAATAAAGTAGTGTATGTGGTGAGCGAGCGTAGCCTTAAGCGACTAGTCCTTGTTAATGGAGAGTGGCATCTTGATAACAATTGGCATAGTATTAACGAGTATTGCGAGGATATTCAGGATTTACCCAATGGGAAGTTGCTTTGCAAAACCAAGCATGGACTTTTTATTGTCGATTCTAGCGGTGTTTATTCTCCAATTATTGATAGAGAGGGGCTTAAGGCTCGGATTGTGGAGTTGTCCAATCAGGTGTATGTGATTAATGACACCTCTGCCCAAATCCTTACTAAGGATAAATTGCTTCCTACACGAAGCTTGGATTCGGCATTCCAAATGCCTTCGCAAAAAATACAGGAAGTTTTCCAACTTAAGAAGGACTTGCTCCTCTTAGTCCTGAAGGAGCAATACGATGTTAGCTATGCCCTAGCAAGGAGAACCTCTACAGGCTGGGGTTTAGACATGCATGTTACTGGACGAGTTCCCTCGATGTCTAATCCAGAGGTTATTCTTGATAACGATTCCACCACCATTTGGATAGGAGGATCAAAAGGGCTATTCTCTATTGATCTCAGAAGTGTGGGAAATATGCCCAAGAGCAAAATGTCCACCCTGATTCGATCAATATCGCTGAATGAAGATTCGTTGCTTTTTAATGGCAGCTACGCCCCTGCAATTAATACGGTTTTGGATATTAATACCAATGGGCACTTTGTAATAAATAAATCAATATCGTTTAAATACAACTATTTGAGTTTTGTTGTAGCTCTGCCTTTTTACGAAGATCAACAAAAAACTCAGTATAGCTATAAATTGGACGGCTTTGATAGGGGTTGGTCGCGTTGGACGAATGATAACAAAAAGAGCTATCCCAACCTTTCTGAGGGTACCTACAAGTTCTGGGTAAAGGCTCGAAATGTTTATGGGGAGGAATCGATACCAGCATGTGTTGAATTTGAAATTCTCCCACCGTGGTACAGAACTATTATCGCCTTCGTCCTTTACTTTATTTTTGCAATTCTCTTTGTTTATGCAGTGGTGCGGTTTTACACTCGCAAGCTGGAAGAAGATAAAAAACGGTTGGAGCAAACGGTAAAGGAGCGTACGGCAGAGGTGGTTAGGCAAAAGGATGAGATTTTGGATAAGAATCTTGAAATTGAAAAAAAGAACAAGGATATTACCGACTCCATTCGGTATGCTAAGCGAATCCAAACTGCGGTTTTACCAAACAAGCAGTCGTCCTCCAATCTGGAGTATTTCATCTACTTTAAACCTCGCGATATTGTTAGCGGGGACTTTTACTGGGTTTACCATTTCGATGCTCAGAACGTGGTGATTGCTGCTGCGGTGGATTGTACCGGTCATGGTGTTCCGGGAGCATTCATGAGCATGTTGGGAGTTGCCTTTCTAAATGAGATTGCTTCGGACCCTAGTATCAAGCATACTGACGAGATTCTTAACGTTTTGAGAGATTTTGTTATTCGGTCGCTTAACCAAACAGGTAAGGAGGGTGAATCGAAGGATGGCATGGACATTGCTATTGCTCGAATAGATCTGAAAACCGGAATGTTAGAGTTTTCAGGGGCAAACAATCCGCTTTTTTTAATTCGTAGTGGTGAGCTCATTGAGTATCCGCCCGATAAAATGCCCATTGGTATTCACATTAAGGATGAAGAACCATTCACGCGACATGAAATTGCGCTTCAGGAAGGCGATCAAATGTATCTCTTTTCCGATGGTTTTTCTGATCAGTTTGGAGGACCAGATATACGCAAGTATATGAAGCGGCAGCTGAAGGAATACTTGCTAAAAATATGTAATCTGCCCATGGATCAGCAGCAACGAATGATTGAAGAAGAATCTATTCGTTGGATGGGCGATTTGGAGCAAATTGACGATCAGCTCATCATTGGGCTACGATATACAAATACTAAAGAGAAAAGGAAGCTGTAGATACTCTTTACCTGCTGGTCTAATTCTCACAGACTCCCACCGTATTCCAATTGGTGGGAGTTTTTGTTTATTTTCAGGTTGTTATGCCGTAAATTTCACAAAATGGTTTTGCACCAATGTGGAAGTAAACCTATGGGCGATAGAGTATAGCCTGCCTATTGGTTCCTTAAATGAAACCTAACAACTGAAAATATGAATCGATTTATTGTTACTGCAGTATTGGTTGTTTCCCTGTTCTCGATAAATAGGGCAAACGCGCAGCAAGTCATCGCTGCAAGTGGTGGTGAGGCGAAAAGTTCGAACTTCAGCGTCACCTATACGGTTGGTGAGGTAGCTACCCAAACCTTATCGGGGGGTACCTTTATTGTTAATCAAGGCTTTCAGCAGCCGTCCTATGTTGTCACCTCCATTGAGGATAACTTCCTCCTGATGGATCTAAAAATTTTCCCAAATCCAACTACGGGTATTCTCCATGCTGAGATTTCACAATCGCCTGAAGCTAGGCTGTTAGTTCGACTGTATGATATTAAAGGGCTGCTAATTTTGGAAAAGGAGGAGTCACTCTTTGATGGACAAGGAAGATTTGAGCTTAACCTATCGAACCTTTCCCCGGGAATCTTTATCCTAAAGATTTTCTCGAAAGACAAACCGTTGAAGGTTATGCAAATATTGAAGAATTAGTGCACTACTTCCTTTGTTTACACTGAAAAATCCACCTGGACATTTGTCACCGTCTCAGTTTGTAACCTAAGACTTAAACCTATGAAATCAATATTTACCCAAGGCAGAGCGCTGTTAGTGTTTCTTTTACTATTTGTTGAGATTGCCCAAGCCCAATCGCCCCAAGGCATGGCCTACCAAGCCGTGGTTAGGAATGCTTCTGGTGCCCCAGTCACCAGCACACCGGTAGGTATGCGGTTCAGCATTCTGCTGGGAAGTTCTACTGGAAATGCTCTTTATGTTGAAACCCAAAGTGCCACCACCAACGGGCAAGGTGTGGTAGCTCTCACCATTGGAGAGGGTAGCCCGGTAACGGGAACTTTTGCAGCTATCGACTGGGCTAACGGACCCTACTTTCTCAAGGTGGAGGTTGACCCCAATAATCAGGGGACTTATCCATTAAGCAACGTTAGCCAGCTGCAGTCGGTTCCCTATGCGCTTCATGCGGTGCAATCGGAGAACCTGCTACCCATGGGGGCATTAACCGGCCAGGTACTCAAGTGGAATGGTGCCCAGTGGAGCCCCGCTGCCGATAGCGTGAATAGCAGCTGGAACTTGTTGAATGGAAATATTTATGCCAATACCGCCGGAAATATAGGAGTTGGTGTAACCACACCTTCCGGTAAGCTGGAGGTGATGGGTACCAACAGCGATCCCAACATCCCGCTCTTTGAGGTCAAAGACTTAAACGGCAATCCGGTTTTTTCTGTTTATCCCGATGGGGTTGAGGTTACGGTAGATATGACTACTGCTGTTCGTCCGGCTAAAGGTGGTTTTGCCGTGAGCGGACGAAACTCAACCCGAGGGACCACCACCGACATTATGCGCGTTACTCCCGATTCTACGACCGTATATATTAATAATTCAGTTGGGCGACCAGCCAAAGGCGGTTTTGCAGTAAGCGGCCGCAACTCAACCCGGGCTGGAGTTACGAGTAACATTTTAACCATTAATGCTGATAGCACAAGAATCTATACGGCAGACCCGGTTGCAGGCTTTGGTGTTGGACAGGCTAGTGGATCAATATCAGATAATTATCTGCGTTTGTTACCGTCAAATTATTTTATTGGACATCAAAGTGGTTTGAATACAACGGGTTTGTACAATACCTTTTTCGGATATACCACTGGCTTTGCCAATACTACAGGAGAGAGTAATATTTTTATTGGGAATGCCTCCGGGTATAGTAATGTAAGCGGAAGTAACAATGTGTTTTTAGGCAACCAAAGCGGTTACTCCAACATTGCTGGAAACTTCAATACATTTCTTGGTTTTCAGTCGGGGTATAGTAACAATGGCTCATTTAACTCCTTTGTAGGTTATCAAGCAGGACAAGCTAATACCACTGGAACCAACAACACCTTCCTTGGCTACTTTGCGGGTAAGGCAAATACAACCGGAAGTAGCAACGTTTTTTTTGGAAATCAAAGTGGGGTAAGTAACACCACCGGAGCATCTAATATTTTTATTGGTGAAAGTTCTGGCTTCTCAAATATTTCTGGATTCAGCAATATCTTCATTGGTAGAACTGCTGGGTATTCGGGCGTTGCATTGAAAAGCAACATTTTTATTGGTGACAGTTCAGGATATTTTTCCAACAATCAGTTTGCCACGAACAACGTGTTTATTGGTTATGCAGCAGGAAAGAATACTCAAAGCTACAACAATATCTTCTTGGGTAACCTTGCCGGATATTCTAACTCTGGTGGGCAAAATAATATTGCCATTGGGGATAAGGCCGGGTACAGCAATACAACCAGCCAGAATATATTCATAGGAACTGAGGCGGGGACTGACAATACCTCCGGCTATTTCAATATTATGCTGGGACGATATGCTGGACATGTTAATACCACTGGTTATCAGCAAATATTAATAGGAGGTAGCGCTGGAGGTTCATTAACCACGGGGCATGAGAATGTAATGGTTGGTAATAACGCTGGAACAATTAATTCCACTGGTGTTGGTAATGTCTTTGTTGGAACATCGGCAGGCTGGAGTAATACCGGTTCCTACAATGTAATACTAGGTTACAAGGTTGGCTATGGGGCATTTAGTACCGTTTCAAACAGGCTGATTATTGATGGAGGTGCGGTAACAACTCCATTAATATGGGGAGAGTTTGATAATAGAAAAGTGGCAATTAATTCTACTAGTCCTGGTTCTTATACTTTATATGTAAACGGCACAGCATATGCAACCTCGTGGAGTACACCAAGCGATAGAAGGCTTAAGAAAGACATTGTTCCAATTCCAGATGCGTTAAACAGAGTAATGCAACTTCAGGGGGTTAATTTTCATTGGAAAGACAAGGCGCAAGGTGATGCATTACAGATGGGATTTATAGCACAAGACGCAGAAAAGATTATCCCAGAAGTAGTAACCTACTCTAAAGATAATGACTCCTACTCTTTACAGTATTCTCCAATTACTGCTTTGCTAGTGGAGGCAGTGAAGCAGCAGCAATCCATTATTGAGAAGCAGAACCAAATCCAGCAGGCGCAGCAGAGTCAAATTGATGACCTCAAGACTCAGGTTGCAAAATTAAATGAGCTAGTAAAGCAGCTGTTAAACTCTAAATAGACATTCTAATGAGACATTTATCTATAGGTATTGCCTTGGTTTTAAGTGCGCTTATTTATACTAGCATTTTTGGTCAATCGCCTGAGGGCATGGCCTACCAAGCAGTGGTTAGAAATGGCACTGGAACTCCAGTTACTAGCACTCCGGTAGGTTTGCGATTCAGCATCCTTCAGGGAGGTGCCACTGGAACGGCTGTATATGTTGAAACCCAAGGTGCTACCACCAACGAGCAAGGTGTGGTAGCCCTCACCATTGGAGACGGGAGCCCCGTATTGGGAACTTTTACAGCCATCGACTGGGCTAACGGGCCTTACTTTCTCAAGGTGGAGGTTGACCCCAATAGTCAAGGTACCTATCCCCTAAGCAACGTTAGCCAGCTGCAGTCGGTTCCCTATGCACTTTATGCAAAATCTTCATCCTCTTCCTACTGGTCCATCAATCAAAGTGGAGGCATCTATCCAAGTAATGGTGGCAATGTGGGTATTGGAACAGCAACGCCCAATGGCATGCTGGAGGTAAAGGGAACCGATAGCGATCCCACCGTTCCGCTCTTTGAGGTGAAGGATATCAACGGAAATCCGGTTTTTGTTGTATATCCCGATGGAGTAGAGGTAACAGTGGATATGGCAGCTACAGGCCGTCCGGCCAAAGGTGGTTTTGCCGTGAGCGGACGAAACTCAACCCGAGGGACCACCACCGATATTATGCGCGTTACTCCCGATTCTACGACCGTATATATTAATAATTCAGTTGGGCGACCAGCCAAAGGCGGTTTTGCCGTAAGCGGCAGAAACTCAACCCGGGCTGGAGTTACGAGTAACATTTTAACCATTAATGCTGATAGCACAAGAATATATACTGGCGATCCCAATAAGGGGTTTGGAGTTGGAGAGATCGGAACCGGATTATCAAATAGTTACCTCAAGCTGCTGCCCGAAAATTACTTTATTGGTCATCAGAGTGGGCAATATACAACTGGATTGTTCAATACTTTTTTTGGCTATAATGCAGGATTGTCGAATACCACCGGTTCTAGCAATATTTTCATCGGCTATGAGGTGGGAAGAACTAATACGTCGGGTTCTTATAACACATTTTTGGGTTACCAAGCTGGATATACAAATAATGCAAGCTATAACTCATTTATCGGCTATCAAGCGGGACGATCTAATACCTCTGGTCAGTATAACTCTTTTATGGGATACAAAACTGGTTTGGCAAATACGACAGGTTCAAGCAATGTGTATATTGGTGATAGCGTTGGCGTATCAAGTACTTCGGGCAATAAGAATGTGTTTCTGGGGAACCTCGCAGGAAGAAATAATGTTTCAGGATACAATAATGTGTACATTGGTTATCAAGCCGGATTTTTGGGCAACTATGGAAGCCAGAATATTTGCATAGGAAATTACTCTGGGTACTCAAATACTACTGGGCAGAATCTTTTTATTGGAGAGTATGCCGGACAACAAAATACTTCTGGATCTCGAAATTCGTGTGTGGGATTCTTTTCAGGGCAAAATAATGTCACTGGTGGCCAAAATTCCTATTTTGGTCAGTTTGCAGGTATGGATAATCTAAATAGTTACAATACTTTCATTGGATACTGGGCTGGAGGCAATAATGTAAATGGAACAATGAATGCCTATCTTGGCTATAGGAGTGGGCAGGGCAGTACCGGTTCTAATAATGTTTTCTTGGGCTATATGGCTGGCGAGAATTGCTCCGGAACAGGTAATGTTCTCGTTGGCTACATGGCAGGATATGGCAGTAGTAAGTCCGATGCACTCTATATTGCTAATTCCAACACTACTACCCCTCTAATTGGTGGTGATTTTTCTAATAAGCGTGTTGGAATAAATAGAATGCCAACTACCTATACCCTTGAGGTTGGTGGGACGATTTGGGCCAATGGATCAGCCATTACTGCCGGGTTAACAACCTGGTCCGACCGTCGCTTTAAAACCAATATTGTTCCCATTCCAGATGCACTCAATATTGTTATGAAGCTTAATGGTGTTCGCTTCGATTGGAATAGAGGTGCATTCCCTAATCGTAATTTTACCGAAGGGAAGCAGGTTGGTCTTATTGCTCAAGATGTTGAAACGGTATTGCCAGAGGTTGTTTCAACCGATGGAGAGGGATACAAGTCTGTTGCCTACGACAAGGTTTCGGCTGTATTAGTTGAGGCGATTAAGCAACAGCAAAATCAAATTGAAGAACTTAAGGCTCAGGTTGCAAAATTAAACGAGCAGGTAAAGCAGCTATTAAACTCTAAATAGACATTCTCATGAAACGTTTTTCAATAGGCTTAACGTTGGTTTTAAGTGTGCTTATTTTTAAGTGTGCTTTTGGCCAATCGCCACAGGGCATGGCATACCAAGCAGTGGTAAGGAATGCTTCTGGTGCCCCAGTCACCAGCACTCCGGTAGGTATGCGATTCAGCATCCTTCAGGGAGGTGCCACTGGAACTGCTCTATATGTTGAAACCCAAAGTGCAACCACCAACGAGCAAGGTGTGGTAACTCTCACCATTGGAGAGGGTATCCCGGTATCGGGAACTTTTGCCGCCATTGACTGGGCAAACGGACCTTACTTTCTCAAGGTGGAGGTTGACCCCAATAATCAGGGAACTTATCCCCTAAGCAACGTTGGCCAGCTGCAGTCGGTTCCCTTTGCGCTTCATGCAGCGCAGTCGGAAAACCTGCCACCCATGGGTGCCATAACTGGCCAGGTGCTCAAGTGGAATGGCGCACAGTGGAGCCCGGCTGCCGATAGCATAAATACAAGTTGGAGCGTGCTAAATGGTAGCATATATGCCAATACTACTGGGAATGTAGGAGTTGGTGTAACCACGCCTGCCAGTAAACTGGAGGTGATGGGAACCAATAGCGATCCAAACATTCCGCTCTTTGAGGTTAAAGACTTAAACGGCAATCCGGTTTTTTCTGTATACCCCGATGGAGTTGAGGTTACGGTGGATATGACTACCACTGGCCGTCCGGCTAAAGGTGGCTTTGCCGTTAGCGGACGAAACTCAACTCGAGGGACCACTACCGACATTATGCGTGTAACCCCCGATTCAACAACGGTTTACATTAACAATACGCTTGGCCGACCCGCAAAGGGTGGTTTTGCAGTAAGCGGCAGAAACTCAACAAGGGCGGGAGTCACGAGCAATATTTTAATGATAAATGCTGATAGCACAAGAATTTACACCGCCGACCCCAATAAGGGATTTGGAGTTGGACTTACCAGCGGAACCACTAATAGCTACTTAAAGCTTACCAGCAATAACTATTTTATTGGACAGGAGGCTGGCCTTTATAATTCCGGTGGAACCTATAACTCATTTATGGGGTACCAAGCTGGAAAGTTTAATGGTAGTGGCTACCAGAATATCTTTATTGGTTACCAGTCGGGTATGCAAAATACCTCCGGCTATTCCAATATTTTCATTGGAAACACAACAGGCTATAGCAATCTTGATGGGAATAGAAATCTCTTTATTGGCAACCAAGCTGGTTATAGCAACGTTTCTGGTTTTGGTAATACCTTCATTGGCCACAATGCTGGGTACACCAATACAGGCGGATACCGAAACATGTTTATGGGCTTTAATACCGGCTATTCAAATATTTCTGGTAACGACAACACTTTTTTAGGTGATGCATCTGGCTATGCAAATACTACTGGATCTTCAAACACATTTATTGGACAAGGTGCCGGTAATCAAAATAGCACTGGTGGAGCAAACTTAATGTTAGGAATGTCGGCTGGTCAGAATAGCACTACTGGTTGGCAAAATGTTTTATTAGGAACTTATGCTGGTTTTGGGTTAGTAGATAACTGCAGCAGCAACGTAATGGTTGGTTACTATAGCGGGGCGGCATTAACTAGCGGTAGCAGTAATATTTTTGTTGGACCCTCCAGCGGTAATGGAATAACCACCGGCAACTATAATGTCTGCATTGGACAGCAAACAGGGCAAGCCGCCACAACCGCAAGTTCAAACGTGATTATTGGACATCAGGCTGGAATGAAGACAACAGGTGGCGGTAATGTTATGATTGGCTACAATGCTGGTATGAATGAGACAGGAACAAACTTGTTGTACATTGATAATTCGAATACAGCATCCCCTCTTATATATGGAGACTTTTCCAACAATCGCCTTGTTATAAATGGGAATAGTTCCAACAATATTAATAATAGAGCATTCTTTGTGAATGGCTCTGCTGGGGGAACCGGCGCTTGGTGGAATGACAGCGACAAGCGTAAAAAGAAGAATATCCAAACAATTCCTAACGCCTTGGAGATAATCCTTAAAATGCGAGGCGTAAAGTTTGAGTGGATTGATACCACAAACCACGAAACGGGACCGCAGGTTGGATTTATTGCTCAAGAAGTTGAGCCTATTCTTCCAGAGGTAGTTAGTAACAAAAACGACACTTACTCAATGGAGTATGCCCCTATAACTGCTGTTCTAGTGGAGGCCGTAAAAGCCCAGCAGCAGGAGATTGATGCCTTGAAGAAGGAGAATGAACAGATGAAATCATTAACCAAAGAGAACGAAAATCTTAAGGCAAGGCTAGACAACCTTGAGAAAAAAATGGAAAAATTACTTAACTCAAAATAATGCTTATGAGACGATATTTACCTTTAACATTGATAGCGTTGTTGATAACCCTCTTTATGAATGAGGTTTATGCACAAGCGCCGGAAGGATTCAACTACCAATCGGTGGTGCGCGATGCAGCAGGAAATCCAGTGGCTCAAAAGAGCGTAACGTTTAGATTTTCGGTAATTCAGGGCTTAGAAACTAATAATCCGATTTATGTGGAAACCTCGGATGCAGAGACAAACCAAAACGGATTAGTTTCGTTGGTTTTAGGAGCGGGAACACCTACCGTAGGAACTTTTTCCTCTATACCTTGGCAAACTGGACCTTTTTATCTTAAAACTGAGGTTGATTTTAAAGATGGTGCAGGATTTGTTGGTGGGGAAACTTCGCAAATGCAGTCGGTTCCTTATGCACTTTATGCAAAATCTTCCTCTTCATCCTATTGGTCCATCAATCAAGGTGGTAGTATTTATCCAAGCAATGGCGGCAACGTAGGTATAGGCACGTCAACGCCCAATGGCATGCTGGAGGTTAAAGGAACAGACAGCGACCCTACTGTTCCGCTCTTTGAGGTGAAGGATATCAACGGGAATCCAGTATTTGCTGTATATCCTGATGGGGTAGAGGTAACAGTGGATATGGCTGCGACAGGCCGTCCGGCAAAGGGTGGATTTGCGGTTAGCGGTAGAAACTCTACCCGAGGTACCACAACCGATATTATGCGTGTAACCCCCGATTCTACAACCGTGTATATTGGCAACGTAGTTGGACGACCAGCCAAAGGTGGATTTGCCGTAAGTGGTCGAAATTCTACACGCGCAGGATTAACAAGTAACATCTTAACCATTTCCCCCGACAGCACAAGAATCTACACTGCCGATCCAACCAAGGGTTTTGGTATCGGGCAAACGGCCGGAGTTGCTGCAACCAACTACCTACGATTGACACCAAATAACTATTTTATTGGTCAACAGACGGGGTATTCAATAAACAAGGGACAGTACAATGTCTTTTTGGGGTATCAGGCAGGCTATAGCACCACTGGATACCATGACGATATGGATCCTACTGATGGAGATAACAATATTTTTATTGGCTATCAGGCGGGATTTGCCAATACGGTTGGGGAACAGAATCTATACATTGGTGCTTTCAGTGGAAAGAATAATACCAACGGTTCGGTAAACACGTTTGTGGGATCTTTGACAGGACAGAATAATACTGGTTACGGAAATACCTTCCTTGGAGCTATGGCCGGCGGATCAAATCAGTCAAATAGCGGCTACAGAAATACCTTTATTGGCTGTTATTCTGGTTGGGCCAACACCTCTGGTAGCGATAACGTGTTTATTGGCCGGGAATCGGGAACCTCCAATACAACTGGTAACTACAACGTTTACATAGGCCATTTGGCCGGTCTCTCCAACTCCGCAGGAACTGGAAATGTTTTTATTGGAAGGGCTGCTGGCCAAAACGAAACTGGTTCAAATAAGCTCTACATAGCCAACAACTCCACTCAAGCCCTTATGCAAGGCGATTTTAGCGCAAAAACGTTAACCATTAATGGCGCAGCTCTTGCTGTCTCTTGGAGTGTTTTAAGTGATATGCGATTAAAAACCAATATCGTTACCATTCCTAATGCTTTGAGTAAGGTGTTGAATCTTAGAGGAGTAAACTTTGTTTGGAAGGATTCCACCATGAAGAGAACCCAAATGGGATTTATTGCACAGGAGGCTGAAAAGGTGATTCCAGAGGTGGTGAATTATTCGAAGGAAGATGACAAATATACAATGCAATACGCTCCAGTTACGGCTCTGCTTGTGGAGGCCATGAAGGAGCAGCAGAAGACCATTGACCAGCTCAAAAAAGATAACGAGGAGCTGCGCAAACAGGTCAAAGAGATTCTCGATTTGCTCAAAGCTACCAAAAAGTAGCAAGTTAAATTCCTCCTCAGGGGACCCGAAGCTTTGGTTTCGGGTCTTTTTTTTAGAATCAGTTAAAGGATTGTTCGCTCTTGCTTTCTAATTGCAGGTGGTTGCTTACTTTTGTATAATTAATTTGGGCGCAAATTTTTCTACTATGGCAAATGCTCTTTTTGAAGACCAAAAATTCGAGAATTTAAAATTACTACAAGACATTCAATGTTTTGAGTTCAGTGGATGTCTCTTTCGAAGCTGTGACTTCACTGGCCTAAACCTTTCTGGGAGTGAGTTTGTTGATTGTCAATTCGAGTTTTGTAACCTCAGCATGGTGCAGGTGCAGGAAACAATTTTTACAAATGCTGTTTTCAGGGGTTGTAAGCTCATGGGCATGGATTTTAGTAAGGTTCGAAAGTTCTTGCTTTCTATGTCGTTTGAAGAATGCAATTTGAGCTATGCATTCTTTTTTGGACTTAACCTTAAAGGAGCTAAATTCATAAACTGCCTGCTGGAGGAGACCAACTTCTCAGAGGCAACATTGGTGGAGGCCAATTTTAGCGGTAGCAATTTGGTGGGTGCAATTTTTGACAGAACTAATCTTGAACGAGCCGATTTTACCTCTGCTTCTGGCTATTCTATTAATCCAGCAATTAATCGTATTCGGAAGGCAAAGTTTTCGCTACCAGAGGTGGTTGGACTTCTGCATAGTTACGATATCGAGGTATTCTAAACGTTGGCTGAAGGAGTGCGTGCAACAGCATGGTATTTGAATTATTGGCAATGGTAACTAGTTAACCGATTTTGTATACGCATGCAAGATGAGAATTCTGGTAATAATTTGATCTCAAGTTGCTATACATCAGCTGTTTTTAATTCATCTGTCAGATATTTTGAATTGGCCTTTCGAAGTTCCTTCGCATAATTATTGGCCTCTGTCGTAAAAAATGTAAAAAACCTTGGGCCTTATTGGCAAACAATGCCTATTTTCGCTACGATTTTTTTGTGATTAACTATCTTAGGTATAAATTATTAAAGCGGTAATTATTTTCGCTAATGAGAAAATGGCGTATTGAAGATTCGGCCGAACTGTATAACATTACTGGCTGGGGGGTTAATTACTTTTCGATTAACGAAAAGGGCAATGTGATTGTAACTCCAAAGAAGAATGGCGTAGCAGTCGATTTGCATGAGTTGGTTGAAGAGCTACTGATTCGTGACGTATCGGCACCCATGTTAATTCGGTTTCCCGATATTTTGGATAACCGTATCGAAAAGATGTGGAGTTGCTTTAAAATTGCAGCCGAGGAGTATGATTATAAGGGGCAAAACTTTATTATTTACCCCATCAAGGTAAACCAGATGCGTCCTGTGGTTGAGGAAATTGTTAGCCATGGAAAAAAGTTCAACATTGGGTTGGAGGCTGGGTCAAAGCCTGAGCTGCATGCGGTGTTGGCAATCAACACCGATACGGAGTCTCTTATTATTTGCAATGGTTATAAGGACGAGGATTACATTGAGCTTGCGCTGTTAGCCCAGAAAATGGGTAAGCGCATTTATATTGTGGTTGAAAAGCTCAACGAGCTAAAGTTGATTGCAACCATTTCGCGACGCCTTAAAATTAAACCAAACATTGGGATTCGAATTAAGCTTGCCAGTTCAGGTAGCGGCAAGTGGGAAGATTCCGGCGGTGATGTAAGTAAGTTTGGACTTACTTCCAGCGAGCTGCTTGAGGCAGTCGACTTTCTCGAAAAGAATAAATTGAAAGATTGCCTTCGTCTGATTCACTTTCACATTGGAAGCCAAGTAAACAAAATTAGGCGAATTAAGATAGCGCTTAGAGAAGCGTCGCAGTTCTATGTGCAGCTATACAAGTATGGATTCCATATCGATTTTGTAGATATAGGAGGTGGACTTGGTGTAGACTACGATGGAACCCGCTCTTCCAACAGCGAAAGCAGCGTTAACTACTCAATTCAGGAGTATGTAAACGACTCCATCTTCACCTTTGTGGATGCTGCCAATAAGAATAATATTCCACACCCTAATGTTATAACGGAATCGGGTCGTTCACTTACTGCCCACCATTCTGTTTTGATTTTTGAGGTGTTGGAAACCACCTCCACACCTTCATGGGATGATGAAGAGGTGGTTGGGGCCGATGCCCACGAGCTGGTTCGTGATCTTTATTCACTTTGGGAAACGCTCAATCAAACTCGAATGCTGGAAACTTGGCACGATGCTCAGCAAATTAGGGAAGAGGCGCTTGATCGCTTCAGCCTTGGTCTGATTGACCTTAAAACGAGGGCTCAGGTAGAGCGTCTTTTCTGGTCAATTGCCCGGGAAATTAACCAAATGAATGCAGAAACCAAGCATACTCCCGAAGATTTACGTCCATTACCAAAGTTGCTATCGGATAAGTATTTTTGCAATTTCTCGCTATTCCAGTCGCTTCCGGATTCATGGGCCATTGATCAAATTTTCCCCATCATGCCCATTCAACGGCTCGATGAGAAGCCCGACCGCTCGGCTACCCTGCAGGATGTTACCTGCGATTCCGACGGGAAGATTGACAACTTCATTTCCACACGTAATTTCTCCCACGATCTTCCGGTTCACTCCATAAAGTCGAAGGAATCATACTACCTAGGCGTATTTTTGGTAGGTGCTTACCAGGAAATCCTAGGTGATCTGCATAACCTCTTTGGCGATACCAATGCCGTGCACGTATCTGTTGGGCGTGATTCGTACAGCATCGACCAAATTATAGACGGCGAAACGGTTGCAGAGGTGCTCGACTACGTGCAGTATAACTCTAAGAAGTTGGTTCGAACCGTTGAAACTTGGGTTACCACATCCGTAAAAAATGGCATCATTACGGCAGAGGAGGGAAAGGAATTCCTCTCCATGTACCGCTCAGGACTCTATGGCTATACCTATTTGGAGTAGTTTATAGCAAGACAGATATTTTGAAAGGGTTCGGGGGCTTTGGCAAACGAACCCTTTTTTGGTTACCGGTAGACCTGTTTTTTGGGGCTAGAGAGATTTATGTGCTGGTAGTTTTTAACTTACCTTATTTACAATTTTGGGATAAAATGGTTTTTGCCTGTCAAAAAGTTACTTAAAACTATAGATTGGTTATAAATTGTTATCAAACACATTCGATATCTTTCAAATTATCTAAATAATGAGTAAAATTGTGCTTGAAAAAAACACCCTGATTATGAAGGTAACACCGATAAATAACGAAGTCGTTTTCAGGAAAATAAAGGACTCTGGCCTTGCCAGTGTTGGGAAAGCCACCATTCGCGAACTGGTAAGACTTGTAAATGAGATTGAGGCTGCCACTGGCGAACAATTTGTGCGAATGGAGATGGGGGTGCCGGGATTGGAACCCGCCAACATTGGCATTGAAGCAGAGATAAAGGCTCTTAGAAGCGGAGTTGCTTCCAAGTATCCTATGATTGATGGCATTCCTCCTCTAAAAAAGGAGATCGCCCGCTTTGTAAAAAATTTCATCAACATCGACGTTGACGAAAAGTATTGCCTGCCTACTGTTGGCTCAATGCAGGGTGGTATGGCTGCCTTTCTTGTGGCAAACCGTTGCGTAGTGGCGAAGGATAAGACATTGTTTATCGATCCCGGTTTTCCGGTTCAAAAGCAGCAACTTCGGGTGCTGGGTATGGGTTTTGAAACCTTTGATGTATACAACTATAGAGGCGCCAAGCTGAGGGATAAGTTGGAGAGCTATTTGAGTAAGGGTGAAATTGCTACCATTCTATACTCGAACCCCAACAATCCATCTTGGATATGCTTTAGTGAAGAAGAGCTACGCATCATAGGTGAGTTAGCAACCAAGTACGATGTTGTAGTGGTGGAGGACTTGGCCTACTTTGCCATGGACTTCCGCAAAGATTTGTCTAAACCAGGAGTTGCTCCGTATCAGGCATCGGTGGCTAATTACACCAACAACTACATGCTGCTGATATCCAGCTCAAAAGCGTTCAGCTATGCTGGTCAAAGAATTGGTATGTTGGTGGTTTCTACAGCGCTGGCAAATCGTCAATTTCCAGACCTCAAACGATATTTCTCCTCCGATATTTTTGGTTATGCCATGGTTTATGGTGCGGTTTACTCGCTATCGTCTGGAACATGCCATTCGGCTCAGTATGGCCTAGCGGCTATACTAAAGGCAGTAAACGATGGTGAGTTCGACTTTGTGGAAAGCGTGAAGGCTTACGAGGTTAGGGCTAAGCAAATGAAGCAATTATTTCTGAAGAATGGCTTCAAACTGGTGTATGATATGGATGAGGACCAGCCGTTGGCTGACGGCTTTTATTTCACCATCAGCTATCCGGGATTTTCGGGCGATCAGCTGATTGAGGAACTTTTATACTACGGAATAAGTGCTATCTCGCTTACCATTACTGGCAGCGAAAGGACTGAGGGCTTACGGGCATGCGTTTCTCAAGTTAGCGAGAAACAAATTCCAGTTTTAGAGCAACGGCTTGTTCAATTTCATCAGAATCACCCGTAAGGCATAGAATTACAGAACAAAGAGAACCTTTGAGTAAATATATTCTAAAATTTTAACGATAAATCCTTCGAAAATATGGCAAAAGTAAGAGGAGCAATTGTGGTGGACATGGAGAGATGTAAGGGCTGCGGCGTTTGCGTTGTCAACTGTCCCACTAAGGTAATTGGTCTGGCAAAAGAGGTGAACTCCAAGGGGTACAACTTTGCCTACATGGAAAATCCTGAGAGCTGCATCGGTTGTGCTAACTGCGCATTTGTTTGCCCCGATAGCGTTATCACGGTGTACAAGGCCAAGGTTACTGAGGCTTAGCAGAAAATATTAATAACAATTAAAACATTGGTGTAATGGGAGAATTAAGGTTAATGAAGGGGAATGAGGTTATTGCCGAGGCTGCTATCCGCTGCGGATGTGACGGCTATTTCGGTTACCCTATTACCCCTCAGTCCGAAGTTATGGAAACCCTCATGCTACGCCGCCCCTGGGAGGAAACGGGTATGGTCGTTCTTCAGGCAGAGAGTGAGGTATCTTCTATCAATATGCTTTATGGTGGTGCCTCCTGCGGAAAAAAGGTGTTCACCTCCTCATCTAGCCCTGGAGTTAGCCTAATGGCCGAAGGGCTTACCTACCTAGCAGGTGCTGAGTTGCCTTGCTTGATAGTAAACGTTGTTCGTGGAGGTCCAGGATTAGGAACCATACAGCCTGCTCAAAGCGACTATTTTCAGGCAGTAAAGGGTGGCGGTCATGGCGACTACAAGCTCATTGTTTTAGCGCCCGCTTCCGTTCAGGAGATGAACGATTTTGTTGATCTTGCATTTGAACTTGCATTCAAATACCGCAATCCTGCCATGATTCTTTCCGATGGCGTTATTGGCCAGATGATGGAAAAGGTAGAACTAAGCGATTTCAAGCCTCGCTGGACCGAGGAGGAGATTGAGAAACTCAACGGCAGCTGGGCTACTACTGGGAAAAAGGCCAACCGCGAACGCCATGTTGCAACCTCCCTTGAGCTAGATTCTGCTCGCCAGGAGATTTTTAACCATAAGCTGCAGGCCAAGTATCGCGCTATTGAGGAGAACGAAGTTCGATTTGAGAAGATAATGTGCGATGATGCAGAATTCATGCTGGTTGCCTATGGCTCATCGGCCCGAATCTGTCAAAAAGCAGTTGAGATAGCTCGCGAGCAGGGTATAAAGGTAGGCCTGTTGCGCCCAATCACCCTATTCCCGTATCCTACAAAGGCAATTCAAGCAATGCTTGGGCAGCTGAAGGGAATTCTTTCTGTGGAAATGAGCGCTGGTCAAATGGTTGAAGACGTTCGCTTAGCAGCGAACGGAAAGGTTCAGGTTGAGCACTTTGGCCGCTTAGGAGGAATGATTCCTACCCCCAACGAGGTAGTTGATTCTCTCAAAAAACATTTTATCAAAGGAGGAAAGTAACCATGGATGTAAAGGATATTATCAAGGAGGAAAACCTGGTTTTTAGAAAATCGAAGGTTTTGACCGATAATGTGATGCACTACTGTCCTGGCTGTAGCCACGGTGTGGTGCACAACCTTATTGCTGAAGTTATTGAGGAGATGGGGATTCAGGATAATACCATTGGTGTTTCCCCTGTAGGGTGTTCAGTGCTAGCCTATAACTATCTCGATATTGATTGGCAGCAAGCTGCTCACGGTCGTGCGCCGGCCCTAGCAACTGCTACTAAGCGGCTTAATCCAGATAAGTATGTGTTTACCTATCAGGGTGATGGCGACTTGGCCTCCATTGGAACGGCCGAAATTATGCACGCCTGCAACCGCGGAGAAAACATTGTGGTAATTTTCATAAATAACGCCATATATGGTATGACAGGTGGCCAGATGGCTCCTACCACCTTAATTGGCATGAAAACAGCTACTACACCTTATGGTCGTAACGTTGAGCTTAATGGTCATCCTCTTAAAATTACCGAGCTCATAGCTCAACTTCCCGGAACCTGCTTTGTTACGCGTCAGTCGGTTCAAACTCCAGCCGCAGTGCGCAAGGCAAAAAAGGCCATCCACAAGGCTTTTGAAAACTCTGGTAAGAAAAAAGGTACTTCATTTGTGGAGATCGTTTCAACCTGCAGTTCAGGCTGGAAGTTATCTCCTGTAAAGGCGAACGAGTGGATGGTGGAGAATATGTTCCCATTTTATCCGCTGGGTGATATGAAAGATGAGTAGCCTTTGGTGTTAATTCTTTAAACATTGCAGAAGATGAAAGAAGAAATAATTATAGCAGGGTTTGGTGGTCAAGGTGTACTTTCTATGGGTAAGATATTGGCATACTCTGGCGTAATGCAGAACCAAGAAGTTTCCTGGATGCCATCGTATGGTCCAGAGATGCGCGGCGGAACTGCCAACGTTATTGTAATTCTCAGCGATAGCCGCATTAGCTCGCCCATCGTTCAGGAATTTGATACGGCCATTATCCTCAATCAACAGTCGCTTGATAAGTTTGAGAAGCACGTAAAGCCGGGTGGTATGCTCATCTACGATCCCAACGGCATTACTCGCCACCCAGAGCGCAAGGATATCAATGTATACAAGGTTGAGGCAGCCGAAGAGGCGGCTAGAATGCATAGCGCCAAGTCGTTCAACATGATTGTTCTTGGTGCTTACCTTAAGATTAAACCCTTGGTGAAAATGGAAAACATTATAAAGGGGTTAAAGAAATCACTACCTGACCGTCACCATAATCTTATTCCACAAAACGAGGAAGCTATTACCAAGGGCATGGCGATTGTTCAAGAAGTTCATAAGCTATAGCTTGCTGCCACTGTATAAATAACCGTCCCTTTCATAGGGGCGGTTTTTTGCTTTAGAGGGGTTTATAAGTTGGATTTCGCTGCAATGCTAAACAGCACAACTTCAGTTTTCATGTTGAGGGTAGGACAGAATTTTTTATGCGAACTATTCTTCCACAATTTGGGCTACCCAATGTGTGGAAAAAACTCTACAGTATTTTGAGCCAGTGAACGGTTATGTTTTATTATGTTTCATAAATTCAAATACTTATAATATCAGTGTTGGTTATGGCAATTGTGGCATAATATTTTCATTAATGTAGTTGTATTGGTTAATACTTAATGAATTCCCTTAATGGGGTTTCATTGTCAGGTAACTTTTTAGATTAAACCCTTCTAGCTCTTCCCGTAAACTCGGATGCCGCTGAAAAGCGTATCCGGGTTTACTTTTTTGTTATATCTTTAGGCCTTATTGTGTGTTGAAACTTGTGTTTTAGGCCAATACTAACACATTGATTTCGAATAAAGGAGCTAGGGAATGGTGAAAATTTTGATTGTTGACGATGATGTAACCTTCTGCTTAATGCTCAAAACCTTCCTTCAAAAGAGGGGTTATGAAGTTGAGGAGGCATTTTCATTTTCTGAAGGGAGTAAAAAGCTTAATACCTTCGTTCCAGATATTATTCTCTCCGATTTACGATTACCCGACAAGGATGGAATTGCTTTGCTCGAGATGGTAATGCGCGAGAAACCGCAAATACCTGTGGTGCTCATGACTGGCTATGCCGATATCCGAACTGCGGTGCAAGCCATGAAGATGGGAGCCTTTGAATATGTTGCCAAACCCATTAGCCCGGATGAAATTTTGGCTACTATCGTTGCGGCATTAAAGGTCGATTCGGGCAAGGAGAATCGGGCGGTAAGAAAGGTGAAGAAGGAATCAGTATCGCGGTTTGTTGATGGTACCAGCTCGGTTGCACTCAAAACGCTGGAATATATTCATCTGGTAGCTCCAACTGCAATGTCGGTGTTGATTATTGGCGAAAGTGGAACGGGGAAGGAATTCGTTGCCCGTCGAATACATGAGCTCAGCGATAGACGTGATAAACCATTTGTAGCCATCGACTGTGGTGCTTTACCTAAAGATTTGGCTGCCAGCGAATTTTTTGGCCATTTAAAAGGTTCGTTTACCGGTGCTATCAACGATAAGGTGGGGCAGTTTGAGGCAGCCAACGGAGGAACGCTTTTTCTCGACGAGGTTGGTAACTTGAGCTATGAGGTGCAGATGCAGCTTTTAAGAGTACTTCAGGAGCGGAGGATTAGGCGGGTGGGGGCAAACAGTGAAATACCAGTTGATATTCGCATTTTGGCTGCCACCAATGACGATTTACGCATTGAGGTGCAGCAGGGAAACTTTAGGGAAGATTTGTTTCATAGGTTAAATGAATTTTCGGTTGTGGTGCATCCGCTTCGGGACCGTAGGGCCGATTTGCCGGAATTTGTTGATCACTTTTTGGCGACAGCAAACGTTGAACTGAATAGGACGGTTGAAGGACTCTCAGGGGAGGTAATGCACGTTTTTACAACTTATTCTTGGCCTGGCAATCTTCGTGAACTTAAAAATGTGGTGAAGCGTTCGGTGCTGCTTAGCAAGGGGCCGATTGTTGGTATTGAAGCCTTACCGGAAGAGTTGGTCAAGGAGAGCACAAAACACAATAACCATAATGAGGAGGAGCGTTCTCTTCGGGGGGCTGCCGCTAAGGGTGAACATGAACTTATTCTTCAAACCTTGGAAAAGGTAAAATACAACAAGACCAAAGCTGCTCAGCTGCTAAACATCGATAGAAAAACTCTCTACAATAAGATGAAACAGTATGATATTGATTTTTAACTTTCCAATAATTCCGCTTCTATTGCCCGTGTTGTCTCGCTGAGTTGAGCAATCAGTGTGGCTACCTTCTTTTCAACAATTGCCAAATTGCTTTCGGGCTTTTTTCTTAACTCCTCTAGTTCGGTGAGGAGCAAGGCCACTTCTGTGGCTTTTAGCTGACTAAAGTGGGGCAAAATCCTATGGGCCAAGTTGGCAATCTCATTTTGGTCCTCAGCCTTTAATGCCTCTTCGAATCGTTTCGATGTCATTTCAATATTATCCTTGAGAGACGAGAGCACAGCGGTAAAGGCGGCTGAATCATCACCGGTAAACTGTCGTATGCCTGCAAAGGAGAGCCCACCCATTTGTGGCGTTTGATTTTCGGTGGTTATCGACTCAAATGAAAGGTTGAGTAGTGACCCTACTTTTTCAAGCAGCTGGTACTCGTAAAATGGTTTTACAAGCACCTCGCTAAATCCGGCGCCGATGAAGGTACGTTTTTCTGCTTCTGTATTATTTGCGGTTACGCAAAGGGTGGGTATCTGCTTCCATTCGGTGCTAGCCATAACCTGCTGAACTAGCTCCAGACCTCCCATCTCTGGCATGTGTACATCTGAAATCAGAAGATGGTAACTTTCCCCATTCTCCTTGAGTAGATCGAGTGCCTGTCGGCCATTGGATACAGCGTCTACTGCGGCCCCATATTTCTCTAATATCCCTTTTGTAAGGAGCTGGGTGGTGGCATCGTCTTCTGCCAGTAAAATTTGGAAGCCGGTAAGCGCATGAGCTGAGATCTGAGTGTAAGATGATTTTCGTTCTTGAAATTCGTCCGCAGAGGTCTCATAGGGTATCACCACATAGAATTCCGATCCTTTTCCAGGGATGCTGGTAACGCCAATTTTTCCATTCTGCAGTTCAACTAGACGTTTAGAAATTGCAAGTCCAAGGCCTGTCCCTCCATATTTTCTGGTTATTCCAGCTTCCGTTTGTGTAAATTCTTTAAAAATATCGCTCTGCAACTCCATAGGAATGCCGATACCTGTATCTTCAATAAAAAGGCGTAGTTGTAAAGTCTTGCCATCCAACTTTTCGGTTGATGCCTTTAACTTTACGCTACCATTCTCAGTGAACTTAACAGCATTGCCCAGAATGTTTATCGCCAGCTGGCGTAGCCGAAGTGGGTCCCCTTTGAACGTGAGTGTAGGTTTAAATTCAATAGTATGGTAGAGTGTAAGTTTCTTGTCGCGCGCTTTGGGTGCCACAATTTCGATTGCCTCCATGAGCGTTTCATAGGGCGAGAAAGGAGTGCACTCCAGCTTAATCATACCGGCTTCTATTTTGGAAAAGTCGAGGATGTCGTTAATTAGCCCAAGCAGATGTTCCGACGATTTGGTGATAATGGACTGATAGGTTAGCTGTTGATTTGTCAGTTTCGTTTGCCCCAGCTGTTCTGAAAACCCAATTATGGAGGTTATGGGTGTTCGTATTTCGTGGCTCATGGTGGCCATAAACTGCTCCTTTACCTTAAGGTGTTCTTCGGCAAGCGCTCTTGCAGCTTCTAGCTCTTGGCGATAGTATTCGCTGCGTGTAAGATCGCGCATAATGAGCACTGAAAAAATTAGAATGGTAAGCAGCCCGCTGAATCCAAGACCAAGTGAATACAAATAGAGCTTTTGCTGCAGGGCTGCGGTTTGTTGTGATCGCTGGGAGGAAAGGCGTAGCTCTTCCTGTTCAATAAGGTAAAGCAGCTTTCGAATGTCGTTGGCAATTTGCTGATCATTTATCTGAAGCCTCCTTTCCTGAAGCGAAATTTCTTTGTTTATCAATAGCTCCTTTTGTCGGAATCCAATGAGTTGGTTTTTAATGAATGCAATAGTAGTGTCGGGCCTAAAAATAGCCGTTGTGGATGTATCCAATCTGGTTTCGATTTTAGGGAGAGGTGTTGCCGGTTGCTCCTCTTCGTCTTTTTCACCGGTTATTGAATTCCAGAATCGTTTGAGAAACCCTGTCTTTTTCTCTGGCTCAATCTTTATTGGAATCCGCTCAATTGTATGCCGGTCCAGAATAGTTTTAGTTACCCTAATGGAATCGGAAATTCTTTGGGCAAAATTGAGAATGGAGTCCCTGGTTAGTGTGTCGAGAATATATTGCTTTTTTAGGGCAAACATGCTTTCGAAGATTTGTTGCTTTTGGGTAATTAGCAAATCAACTCTTCGGATTCGAGCAAGTTGGTTCTTGTTTTCTGCATTTTCTTCCTTCAGTAATTCTAGGTCATTTTTTAGTTGCTGAAGATTATTTAGATATGCCCTAAGGAAGCGTCCGTCGGCTGAGATAATGAAGGCTCTTCCCAATCGCTCCTCTTCCAGCAGGCGGGAAAGCATGCTATTTACAACGGCGGCTTTTTTTCCGGCAAGTTCAGCAGCTTCTCTGTATGGTTTTGCCTTGTTGGCTTGGAAGAGGAGTAGGTAAATTGCGGCAGCAACCAGCAGCAGCAGAATGAAGAATCCTCCAGCCACCTTTCCAGTAATTTTACGCTTTTCAACGTTTGGCATCGACACTATTAAATAGTGTGCCTAAGATAGCTATTAAATGAGAGAAGCTGCCCTTTTTAGAGCAGCTCCTTCTTTATTCAACCTTGCTAAAGTTAAACTATTTTTCGATGGCGATTACCAAGTATTTTGATTTTTGCCAGAAGGCTTTTGAATCTTTAATAACCAATTCGGTAACCTTGTTTTGTGTTCCAACAATTTCGTAAGAATCTGCAGGATGAGGGGTTACAAGAGTAATTTTCCTTGCTGTTAATGGAATGGAGTTTAGCGTTCTCATGTCCACTGGGGTGAAGCTGTTGTCGCTGGGTGCTGAGGCAAGTTTAATGGACTTACCAAGGCCAAGAAAACCACCTTCTTTAACCACAATCCCTTTGGCTACAAGCTCCTTTTCAGTGCCCATGATGAAGTAAGCCTGATTCATCTCGTTAGTTTTCGTGGCAACAACTCCCGCCAACTTAGCGTTTTCTTGCTTTACGGTGGTGAGTGTATCGTTGAGCGACTGGATAGAGAAGTTCAGCTTAGTAAGGTTATCCTTCAGCTGAGAGATGGTAGAATCCTTTTCTACAAGAAGTAGATTGGTCTTTTCTATCATTTTCTGCAGCTCTTCAATCTTGATGTTCGACTCTTTCAGCTGCTTCCTTAACCAGGAAATGGATCTCTTGTTCTTATTCATCAGGTCGTTAATAACCTTGATGTCGTCGTTGATACGAGCACGTGAATCTTTGCTGAGTTCTCCACCCTTTGCTGTTTCTTTTGAAATGGTGGATTCTTTCATTTTAATCTCGCCTAAACTTGACTCAATTTGATTTAGCGACTCAAAAAACTGGTTGATAACCGAGTCTTTAGAGGCGGCATCTTTAGCCATTTGGGCCTTTTCGGTTTGTAGTTGCGCAATTTGTGCTTTTTCTTTCTGGTTGCAGGCAGTAAGCGCTGCGGCTATTGCAATTCCTAGCAGTAATTTCTTCATGGTTTAATGTGTGTTTAAATTGTGTAACTATTATTGCAATCTGTGAGCCATAAATATACGACATTTTAAAGCTCAGATATAGAGCAAATTAGTTTTTTTTGATAAACAACTGTTGGGAATAAAAATCTACACCTTGGGGAATAGCAGTGTGGATTATGGCGAGTTATTAATCCTTTAAGTATTATGGATTGATAAGGTCAGTATTTCTATAGGCCAGAATCTCGTTAAGCATTTCAATGGCACTGATAGCTGAAGTGTTCTCCGGGTTTATTTCTAATGCTTTGGTGTAACAGTTAATAGCATGTCCAAAGTTAGTTTCTCTCCGAGCAATATTGCCAAGGATATAGTATGCTTCATCGCTATCTGGGTGTTTGGCCAAAATGTCGTTAAGAAGTTGTTTTGCTTCTTCTATTTTATAGTTATCGGCCAAGTTTCTTGCTTTGTCTATGTTCTGTTTGAGGTTCATTTGTGATACAGATTATTTTGAATGATGAACTCGAATACTCCATTTGGGAGAAACATTCGAATATCATGATGGTTTGCCAACCATTCACGAATTTGAGTGGAGGAGATATCAAGCCGGGGCGCGCTAACCTTCGTGTAGTTGATCGAAGAAGTTATTGTTGCATTATCGTTAGAGGTGAACCGTGGATATACCATTAGTCTTGCAAGTTCCGCAATGCCTGTGAAATTCCTCCAGAGGTGAAACGATTGTAGGCTATCCTCACCCATAATTAGGGTGAAATTCAGGTTGGGATGCTTGTGGTGCAGATGCTCAAGGGTTTGGTAGGTGTAGGAAGGGGTAGGCAACTGGAGCTCGTCGAGGCAAATTTTAAGCTTTGGATGCCTTTTCTCGACTGCAATTTGAAGCATGTGGACACGGGCTTCTGGGCTAGCGAGTTCTTCCTTATCTTTCAATGGATTGTGAGGGCTGGGAATTAACCAAATCTCCTCAAGGTCCGTAAATTCGGCGCAGTAATTTGCAATTGCCAGATGCCCGATGTGAACTGGGTTAAATGAGCCGAAGAATAGGCCGACCTTTTTCATACTCCGTCCAGAAAAGATTTAACCAAGGTTGCCGCTTTTGCAATAGCCTCCTGCAAATTGTCGTTGACTAATATGTTGTCGAACTTGGGCGCAAAGCTAATTTCAGTTTCTGCTTTTGCAATTCTTGTTGCAAGTGTTTCAGCACTTTCGGTGGAGCGACATTCCAGACGTTTTTTCAGCTCATCAACTGATGGTGGCATTACAAAGATGGCCAGAGCGGCATCACCAAAGAGCGATTTTAGCTTGAGCCCGCCCATTACATCAACGTCAAAAATTACGTGATGTCCGCTGTTCCATATGGCTTCAATTTCCGAGCGAAGGGTTCCATAGTAGCTGCCAGGATAAACTTCTTCCCACTCCACAAAATCGCCAGCTTCTATTTTACTACGAAAAAGGTCTGGCGTCAAGAAATAGTAGTCTACTCCTTCGGCTTCACCGTTTCGCTTGGGGCGGCTACAGGCCGATATCGAGAATTTCAAGGAGCCAAACTGCTCCAGCATCTTTCTTACAATGGTAGTTTTACCTGCTCCCGAGGGAGCCGAAACGATTACCAGTTTACCACCCATTGCTACAGCACGTTGAGAACTTGTTCCTTAATTTTTTCTAGCTCATCCTTCATCTCCACCACAAATTTTTGAATAGCGGCATGGTTTGCCTTCGAGCCAAGGGTGTTAATTTCGCGTCCCATCTCCTGTGCAATAAAGCCCAACTTTCGTCCTACATTTTCTTCCTCGTTTATGGTAGAAGTAAAGTATTTTAAGTGGTTGCGAAGCCTAACTTTTTCCTCATTCACATCGAGTTTTTCAAGGTAGAAAATTACTTCCTGCTGGAAGCGGTCGGGATCGGGCTGGTTGCTGAGTTCGGCGAAGGCATCGGAAAGCCGAGTTTTTACTGCTTCAACGCGCTCTTTTTCATATGGTTCAATGGAGTCTAGGCGCTGTGCAATGGCAGCAATACGGTGTTCAAAATCCAGTTGGAGCGCTTTGCCCTCCTGATCCCTGAATTGGTTGAACTGGCCTATTGCTTCGGTGACGGCCTTCGATACCATGGCCCATTCGTCAGCATTAAGTTCAATCCTTTCTGCTTTGAGAA
>DATKVT010000032.1 GCA_035529935.1 Williamwhitmania sp.
CCTATGCCGATTTGCCGCTCAAGTTTGAGGCAGGAACCGCCAACTTCATTGGGGCCGTTGGTCTTGCTGAGGCTATCCGTTACGTTCAGTCGCTTGGAATGGTCAACATTGCTGCCCACGAAGAGCAGCTGCTTCGTTATGCCACCGAAAAGTTACTCTCCATTCCCGGGTTAACCATCTATGGAAATGCACCGCATAAGGTAAGCCTCATATCATTTCTGTTGAAAGATATTCACCACTATGATACCGGCATGATATTAGATAAGCTAGGGGTGGCCGTAAGAACTGGCACGCATTGCACCGAACCGGTTATGCAGCACTTTGGAATTGGTGGAACGGTTAGAGCCTCTTTTGGCCTCTACAACACCATGGAGGAGGTAGACAAGCTCTACCAAGCATTGCTGAAGGTGAAGGAGATGTTTGAATAGCAAGATTTGTAATTGAATGGATGGGTAAAAATGCCACATCAGCAGAATTAATAAATAATGCCATGACCTTAGAAAAAGTTCAGGAAGAAATTGTTGACGAATTCAGTAGTCTCGACCAATGGATGGACCGTTACGCCTACCTCATCGAGCTTGGTAAGAATGTTCCTGCCATCGATCCAAAGTTCAAGACAGACCAATACGTAATCAAGGGATGCCAGAGCCGAGTTTGGATTAATGCCGAGCTGCAGGACGACAGCATTGTCTTTACCGCCGATAGCGACGCCATTATCACCAAGGGCATTATTGCCCTGCTTATTAGGGCGCTTTCTGGAAGGACTCCTGATGAGATAATCAACTCTGACCTACACTTTATCAACCAGATAGGGCTTAAGGAGAATCTTTCTCCCACCAGAGCCAATGGCCTACTTGCCATGATTAAGCAGATGAAGCTTTATGCTATGGCCTTTAAATCAAAATTAAATAGCTAGAAAACATGGAATTACGACCTATTCCCGATATTGAGGCCGATATTGTTAAGGTATTAAAGAACGTGTATGATCCGGAAATTCCGGTAAACATATACGACCTAGGTCTCATTTACGAAGTAAACATCGACGACAGCCGCAAGGTGGAGGTGAAGCTTACCCTCACCGCGCCCAACTGCCCCATGGCCGACCAACTGATTATGGAGGTAAACGACAGGGTTGCTGAAATTACGGGCGTTACCGATGTGGTTATAAACCTCACCTTCGACCCACCCTGGGACAAAAGCATGATGAGCGAGGAGGCCATGCTCGAACTTGGGTTTATGTAATCAAAATTCGATTTCTCGTTACGTGGTGGTTGATTTTTTTTAACGATACCGCTAGCATAGGGGAGAAAAATATTAACTTTGCACTCCGCTGGCCCCGTAGTTCAGCTGAATACCCGCCTGACCAACAGGAATATTGGGTATAAAATGTTTTGAATTCGGGACGACTTGGCTGCTAAGATTAGATTTGCCCACAAGCAGTCGGGCAGGGAACGTCAGATTCCGGTTAATATGTATTACGTATATGTAATAGAAAGTATTAATTTTGGAAGGTATTACAAGGGGATGACCCAAAACCTTGAGCAGCGGCTTAGGGAACATAATGCGGGAAAAACTAGGTCTAACAAAGCTTTTGCCCCATTTAGGTTAGTTTATGTTGAGGAGTTTGCTGTACGAGAGGATGCCAGAAAACGAGAAAAGTATTTCAAGTCCAGCGCAGGAAAACGATATTTAGAAGCAAAAATAATAAGGCCCCGTAGTTCAGCTGAATAGAACGTCAGATTCCGGTTCTGAAGGTCACAGGTTTGAATCCTGTCGGGGTCACAACTAAGGGATAGGCAGAAATGTTTATCCCTTTTGCTTTGAGATAAATTCAACGAACCCGTAAGACAGGATCATGAGCCAAAGGCGAGCTAATCCGCTCCCAGCACTCCATACCAACCAAACATTCCTTGCCGGCGTTATGCCCGTTAAGGTTACCAGCGTTCAGGGTAGCAACGGCATCTTTACCGGAATGGGTGAGGTATACCTACCCATAGCGGGTGTGGGGCTCAGCTGCACCTTCAACAAAATTGGCATAAACACCACCTACCAGCTCATTAGCGGCGAGGTGATAACCACCAAGAGTAAGAATACAACCATATACGGTAGCGGGGGAGTAACGGTGCTCGATACCCTGCACCTCGATAACCCCATCGATACCATTATAGTAAACCCCAACGGCGATGTGGCCGTTGTGTCGGGAGGCGACACCACCTTTATCCCGCTGGCCAACCAGCCAGTGGTTATCTATCCCCCCACGGGAGGCGGAGCTGGGACTACCACCGGTGGCACCACCGGGAATGGCGGAGGCGACGGAGCTGGCGCGGGAGGATCCACCGGAGGAGGTGGCACCACCAGCTATGGCGATGGGCCACTTATTGTAGAGAACGGCACCGTGAAGCCATACAACCCCGCGGGCGACCTGCCAACGGCCTTCTTCCACAAGGCCTCCATGTCTACCTACGGTTATGACTCGCTGGCCTACGAGGCGCTGCGCAGCTACTACCCCATAGCCACCATTAACGGTAGGGAGGTGGGAATACCCTACAAGGCGCTGCCGGTGAGTGGCAGCGACAACGTGGTGCTGGAGCTAAAGCCCGGCAGCAGCAAGATTACCACCGACAGCCTCACCATTGATGTGCAGACCAACGCCAAGGTGGCTAAAAAGGACGTGATGGGTAACAACAAACTCATGGTTTCGCTGCAGGGGCTTTCCGAGGGCGAGGAGCCCATAATAGTGCGCTACACCAAGCACAATGCCGATGGCAAAACCGAGCAGGTGGACATTGGTGCCGCCAAGGCGGTGGTATACCAGCCGCAGCCCATGAAGCTGGTGGTGGTGCCGCTGGCCGGAACAACCGCTCCAGACGCAGGTGCGCTACAAAGCCAGCTCAGCGCCATTTACGGCCAGGCGGTAACCTCGTGGACGGTTACGGTGACAGCACCGTTTGCCTACACCATACCCGGTGGCCAGCTGGAGTTTGGCTCCAGCGAAATGGCCAGCAGCTACACCGAGGGCATGAACAACCTTATTGATGCCTACAAGGTGGCCAACCCCACGCTGGAGGATGGCACCTACTACCTCTTTGTGGTGCCGCGCTTTAGCGATGCCACGCTGCAGGGCTACATGCCCCGTGCCCGTAGGTTTGGCTTCATTGCACAGAGCTCCACCGATGCCCGCACGCTAGCCCACGAGCTGGGCCATGGCGCCTTTAACCTGGAGCACACCTTCCCCGTGCTGCCGCAGGGCACCACCGACAACCTCATGGACTACAACGGTGGCCCCCGCCTTATTAAGCCCCAGTGGGACCTAATTCACAACCCGGAACTGACAACGGGGTTGCTGGATGATGAGACGGATGCGGCGAGTATTTATGAAAGTAGAAATATTGATTTTTCAGATGTAGCCAAAGATATTTCATCATACATAGGTGACAAACAATATATAACATATTTAACTCCAGCAGGCCTCCCAATAACTCTGCCATCAAATGCATTAGTAAATTTCACGGGTGTTTGTAAAGAAAACAATACAAATAAAACAGTGAACCTAGCCATACCAGATGGCCCATTATTAACATTTAAAGTTGGGAATCAAATTTATGTTGGAAATTTTTTGCCCAGTGATAATAAATTGATTTTTAAAGGTTATACTTTAAAAGTAAATGGCCAGATCACAGGTGAATTCTATAAGGAATCAATAACAAAGAGTATTAGTGCTCCAATGAAAGTAATACTTGGAGAAGATCCTGGGTGTGAACTCATTCTTTATACTGCAAATACTACAAAATCTACAACAGAAACTGAAAACACTGGAAAAGGTAATGTTCCAGCATCTTTCGACATATCGAATAAAATTCTATTTAAGAAAATATCCTTTGGTGGAAATAATTGCCTAGGTGATCTTGGTCAGAAATTCTATAATGAACATATTGAGGGTGTTACAGATGAATCGCTCAAGGCGAAAATATTTGAGGTCGCAAAGCTAATAGACAAATGCGGAAACAACCTTTATGATGATTATAAAACTTTTTCAGGCAAAGCAAACTCAAACTACTGGGACGAGGGTGTTTGGAAGCCAGAAGAGCAATTCGAAATTTTTGAAAAAGCTTTATTGGCATACCAAGAAGGCGAGGATAAATTAGAGCAGCAAATGGTTATGTATGAGTCTGATCGAGACAAATTTACATACTTAGCATGGATGCTCGTTCAAGGTTATAATCAAAGCATTTCAATTGATACACGTTATTACATACTAAAAGTACTTGCTGATGCTCCAATGTACGGAAATCAATTCTTTGGAAGTGGACAGGAGCAGCTGGCATTAAGGCTAGTGGAGGGTATCACAGAGTTTGACAAAAAGAAAGAGTTTTTGACTCTTTTACTTAAAGACAATTTGATTAATAAGCTCATTTACCATATTGATGGGGATGAATTCAGTAAGTTTGTATTCACTATCTCTGGATTTATTTATCAAGTATATCCTGCTCCCACTGTCTCAGAGCTGGAGCAATCAACATTTACCGATCCGAGCAGAAAACTTAATAACAAAATTTTCCTATGGAAAAAGAAGGTCCTATCTGACTACATAATATTCCATTCTCAAAATTCAGTAGACAAATCTAAGTTTCGGATAACTTATGAGCACAAGTTAGATCAAGGTTACGACAATTTATTAACTTACCTCAACCCTTACGAATACATAGGCCTTGATGTCAGAAGCGACATTAAATATTTGGGGGTAAACGCGGATGAAGAAAGCCAAAGTATAATTGTTATCCCTGCAATCCTGTTTCATTGGATACTGAACGAACAGGACAACGAGAAAGCGTGGAAAATGCTAAGGTATGGTGTTGATGGCTTTTTTATCACCCTTTCCTTTGGCGGGTATAGCGCTGCAGAAACAGTTGTTTCCAGGGCATTTGCTATTGCCGACCTTGCATTTCCATCGATTGACCTGCTGGTTAACTTAAGCGGGATGCAGGATGACAGCCGGTATAAGGATTTTGTGGAGGTTTGGGACATTGTTTACAATTCCTACATTGGTGTCACATCGGCCCGATTGGTTTACCAGCTGATGCCGTCTAAGGTTCAAAACTTTGTGGAATTCTGGAAAGCCAATAGAACAAAGGTTGGTTGCCCTGCCGATAAGGTAGGTGAAGTAGACAACGCTGTAGCAGAGATTGAACGGCTCTGGGGTATTGATGATGTAATCAATGCCTTTAAGAAGAAATTCCCTAGCGCTTCTAACATATTCAATGAACTAAAAAATGCTGAAGGCAAAACATGTCGAGCTAGAACATTTTGGACAGCACAAGGCGATAATATTGTCGAAAAAGTATCTGCCGATGGTCGTTTCCTTATTAAGTATGACAAAATATCTGGAGAACTATTATTTGCCGATCTTAAAGCCACCGATAAACCATTTTTAGGTTATTACATTGACGAAATAACCGATGCTAACGGCAATTTAATTGGACGCTACATTCAAAATGGCACAGATGCTGAATACAACGCTGTTTTTGATAACCTAAAATTGATACACGGTTTTGGATCCAACTCAATCACTATTGGTGGAAAAACAATACCTTTGGTTGAAGGGAAAATTAACATCATTCTTGGAAAGTATAATGATCCATATAACCTCGGTTATATTACCACAAAGCAGGTTCTCGATGAATTAAAAATGATGAAGTACTATGAAGCAGTTGAAAATATTAGCAGTACAAAAAGGAGAATTCACCTTCTGAACATACCTGACAAAACTATTAAAACCCCAGGGAAAGTATGGTGGAATGATTTCAATAAACCACAAATTCAGGACATATTAAATAATCCTGATAAATACAATGTAATTATTTTGGTCGACCCTAACGATACAAGAATAATTGATTTAAAAGGTGCATTTATGGACGAGATAAATGAATTTAAATCCACTTACCATTTTGTAAAAAAGGAAAATTATTGGACAATTGAAAAGTAAATATGGCTGTATTTAGTGAGATAGTTAAAGCAAACTTTTCAAAGTTAATAGATAAGTACAATCTTATTGTTGAAAACTATGAAGGCGAACTATATTGTTGCTTATACAATCAGCATGTTAGTATAATTATAAACACAGAGATGTATAATCGTGATAACTATATAATTACTTTAAAAATTGTTCAAGGTGAGAAGATGCTTTTTCTTAGTTTGTTTATTTTGTATTCTTATATAGGGTTATCAACTCCTCACAATTATTATCATAAAGACAATTTAAAATTCAATATACAGTTTTTAGATAATTACTATAGTTGGATTTTAAGTGGTAATTTCCTTGAATTTGACAAATTAGTGAATTATTCTATTAAATATAGTTTACTATTCAGAGAGCAGAATGATTATAATTTCTATAACGAAAAGGACATTCCAGATAGGCATAAAATTTCGTGGGTGTCTGAGATGGAGCATTGGGTAAGGCATAAGTATAACCTTATGTTGGATATGTACCATCAGGAAGCAAATAATGGTAAGGTACCGATATACTTTCCGCTAAACGATTTTGATAAAATAAAGCCATTACTAATAGAGCAACTTTTTACAAACAAGTGGGATAATCCAACATGGGATGTTTACTGGGGTAGCACAGACTATTCATGGGTAAAACGGCTAGCCGAAAAGGCAGGGTTTTAGTTGTCTTGTTCTCCCGCTGGCCTTTAGATTTGCCTTACTGTTTTTAAGTTACTATTTTTAGAAGAAGAGAACGGGGTGAACTCCCACGCTCGCTAGGCCAACGGCCTATTCCGCGTATTAGTCCCCATTCCCCTCTTCCTTCGGCAGCCAAGCGCCCGTTAGAATTTTAGGCAGGAAGGCCTTCTAAAGGTTTTAGCGCCGCTGCTTACTGTTTTACTCCTAAAAGCAAAGGTATGAAAA
>DATKVT010000033.1 GCA_035529935.1 Williamwhitmania sp.
TGGTTTGGTGAAACTGCAATGTTGAGCGGCAAATCACCCAGTGGCAAACTTTTCCCCGCAGGTGTAAGGCTCCAACCGTTAGGCAACGTTACCCTTTTTGCATTTAACTCCGATAACGACTGAGCTGAGGCCACAATTCCAACAACGGAAAACATCGTAAGGGTTAGCATAACCCGACATATAGACAATTTCATGAGAACACGGATTTAATTACTACTCATTGGCCGAACAAAATACAAAATACAAATTGCTTTTACGTTTACGCTAAGCTAAATCAGACACAAGTTGAACGGAATAAAATACACTTACTAGTTGCGGTTTAAGACTACAACAATTAATTATGGTTAAATGATGCATCCTAATTTTTTGCATACACGATCATTCTTTCATAAAACAGTCAGTATGTCAAATTGTTATGATCATATTTATTATTCTCTATATATTCTTATTGGCGCGCATACCTTCCCCGTTAACCCTTTTTTTCTACTTTAGCTTATCAAAACTTTTAAATGATGGCAGATTTTAAATTAGAGTTAATCACTAACAGTGAACAGGTTAAGGAGTTTCTACAACTTCCTGTGGCTCTTTATAAAAATGATTCTAACTGGATTCAACCGCTCGATAATGAAATAGAGGCGGTTTTCGACCCCAAGAAAAATAAGTTGATGCGAAAGGGCGAAGTTGCTCGCTGGCTTCTGCGCAACACTAAAAAAGAGGTAGTTGGACGCGTGGCTGCCTTTATTAATCCTGAAAATGCATCACTAAATGAGCAGCCCACCGGAGGAATGGGTTTCTTTGAGTGTATAAACGACCGCGATGCTGCGTTCATGCTGTTTGATAATTGTCGCGATTGGCTTAAGGAGCGCGGAATGGAGGCCATGGACGGCCCCATTAACTTTGGCGATCGCGACCGCTGGTGGGGGTGCTTGGTAGATGGCTTTGTTCCTGCAAACTACGGTATGCCCTACAACTTCCCATACTACCAAGAACTTTTCGAGGCATATGGATTTAAAAACTACTTTAACCAATACACCTATGCAAAAAACATTACGCTGGATAGCATGCACCCAGGCCTGCAGGAGAAAGCTGTACGGATAGCAAAAAATCCAGAGTACCACTTTGGGCACATAAAAAAAAGCCAACTCAAAAAAGTTGCGGAAGACTTCCGAACGATCTACAACAAAGCTTGGGCAAAACATGGTGGCGTTTCGGAAATGAGCGCTGCGCACGCCACTGCCTTGATGAACCAGCTTAAACCCATTATTGATCCTAAGCTTATCTACTTCGCCTTTCACAATAACGAACCCATTGGCTTCTACGTAATGATCCCTGAAATTAATGCGGTAATTAAGCACCTACATGGGAAAATGAATCTTTGGGCAAAAGTGAAGTTTTTCTACCTGCTCAAAATCCGAAGAACATGTAAAACTGCATTGGGGCAAATTTTTGGTGTAATTCCAGAGTATCAAGGCAAAGGTGTCGAAGGTGGCATTATTATGGCCTTTGCCGATGTGGCATTGCAAAAAGGATTTCAATACAACTTTTTGGAAATGAACTGGATTGGCGACTTCAATCCAGTAATGATGCGCCTGCAGGAACAAATTGGGGCCAAAATCCGTAAGACACACGTCACTTATCGCTACCTATTCGATCCAACCAAGGAGTTTACAAGAGCAAAGGCCATTGGCCGAGCAAAAAGAGCAACAAAAGAGGAATAGATGAACACCGGGTATAGGAGAGTACTCCTTTTATTGATAGGCGTGGTGTGCCATACAGCCACCTTTGCCCAAATGGATATTAAAACCAACTTGGTTTTCAGCGATACGGTAAAAACGCCGTTCAGCAACCAGTGGCAATACCTCTCCACCGACATCTATCTTTTCAACGGCCATACCTTCAACAAGCTCATTAACGACCTCAACGTTGATGGCACGAAGGAACGGCATGGTTGGTTTAAGCACAAGCAGCCTCAGGAAAAGTTGGAGTTTCTGCTGCTCACCGCCGAGCTGAAGGATGTGAAGTTATTTGGCCCCAACGACCTCATATACCCCATCTACAACTTCCAAATCGACAAGGATAGGGACAATAAATACCAGACCTTTGTTAGCGACAATCTGGACCACGTTCGCATTATCGATAACCTACCGCTTTACTCGGCAGGCAACTTCATTGATGCCACCATTCGTGCCCGTGCCATTACAAACAATAGCCGCGACGAGGTGCTGAACTTAGTGGCCGGACAGCTCAAGAATTTGGCGAACCTCACCAACCCAACCACTGCCGTATTTACGCTTGTTGGCGAGTTTGGCTCCTTCCTGGAGGCCTCAACGCGCAATAAGGAGTACCGGTTTAGCTCCACCATTCGGCTGTTTGAGCAGAAAAACTTCGATACCCGGCTGCACTCCATCCGCATTTACGCGCTCACGGCAGGCGATAACCTCGCTCCAGTTTTCGACACCGAGGCGCTGCAAAACTTTATGGATACCACCTACAACCCCACCATTTCGCGCAAGCTGCTTTCGGCGCTTATTCCCTACCACGACTCGCCGCTCATTGTGGTGGTAAACTACAAGTCGCTTTACCGCATGGAGCAAATATCGGGTGATGAAGTCACTGCCCAGGCTATCGACCAGCGAAGGCTTCGTATTGAAAACGAATTTTCCAAAGGGCTTATAAGCAATGAAACCTACCAGCTCGAACGAAACTTCCTCGACTTTTTAACATCGTTCAACGACCTCAAGCGTGCCATTGAACTCTACAAATTAAACGTGAAGGTTGCTGGCTCAAACGGAACAAGCACCAGCCTTATGCAGGTGGTAACCAGCTATCGGACCATGCTCAAGATTAACCGCGACAACGATGCCATGAATGTGGAAAACAGCACCTACGCCACGGTGTTCAAGCCGGAGTATAACCGAGTGCAGGGCTATGCCGGACTTTACCTTGAGGAGGATATTAACCTGAAAAACGCCCGTGAGCTGGTGATTGCTATCAACAATGCTGAGGCAGGCCGATATCCCACCAAGTATGAGGAGCAGGAGGAGATGCTGAGCAAGCTGCACTTTGCCGACATATTCGCCGGAGATAGCTGGAACAACTCCATCGAGGGTAGGCTCACCAATGCAGCAATATCGCACCTGGAGAGGGAGATTTACGCCAAGAAATACATGCTGGAGGTAAAGAAGATTAACTCGCTCAAGGCGACAGATGGCAACAGCAATGCCCCAGATCAGCTACAGCAGCTACTCGGTGGAACTTCTTGTGAACTTTGTCGCGACAGTGCTCTTGCAGCCATCAAGCACTTCAGAACCACCTATGTTGATTTTCTTCGCCAAAAAGAGCTAACCCGCAAGGACAGCATTTCGCGCGTTGTGCTCGAAAAGTCATACCTATTCTTGGAGAAGTATCAAATCATAAAACAGAATTTCGATAGCCTATACCCCAACGGTTCAACCATGTCGCCAAGCATGGCCCTGTTGGATAATAGGCTGCAGCTAGCCAAGCGCGATATCGACGACCTCTACGATTTCTCTAACAGAGCGGTTTCCGATAAACCACTGGAGATTATTCGGGAACTAAACAGGAAAATGCTGGAGCTGCTTTCGGATATTCCGGCCAACTTCGACTTTATTTGTAGCCGTCGTAACGACCTCTGCGTAAAGCAACACCCAAGACCAGCGAAGCCAAAGCTCGACACCATACCGGCACTACCCGATACCATTGGGGTGCGCCAAAAACCTGCTCCCTGCATACTGGAAAAGGATTACAAAAGTAAACAGGATACCATACCCGCAGCAACAAAATAGTGACAACCTGCCGGACAAACCTAACAAACAAGGAGAGTAAGCGCTATGCAATCAATTAAGGAGATATTTAAGCTAGGGTTTGGTCCAAGCAGCAGCCATACCATTGGCCCAGGTCGGGCAGCGGAGATGTTTTTGGCCAAGAATTTAGAAGCCAGCAGCTTCCGGGTAACCCTTTTTGGAAGTCTTGCTGCCACTGGAGTTGGTCACCAAACCGACGTTGCCCTACAAAAAAACATGGAGGGCCGTACACTAGAGGTTGTATGGAATCCAAAGGTAAGCCTCCCTCTTCACCCCAACGGAATGCTATTTGAGGCGCTGCAGCACGATGGCACGGTAACCGACAGCTGGGAGGTTTACAGCATTGGTGGTGGCGACCTGAAGGATGCCAACGGCATTGTAAACGAGCAGCACATCTACCCCCTGTCGAAGATGACCGACATTATGAAGTGGTGCAAAACCGAGGGTAAGTCGTTTTGGGAATATGTGGAAAATTATGAAGGTCCCGAGATATGGGACTATCTCAAGGAGGTAAAGGATGTAATGTTCGCCTCCATAAAGGATGGCCTCGAAAGCGAAGGTGTGCTCCCCGGTCCCATTAAGCTGCAACGGAAGGCCAGCTCCAGCTACGCCAAGGCGCTGAGCAGCCACAACCCTCAAAAGAGCATTGGGCTACTGTTTGCCTACGCCCTTGCGGTATCGGAGGAGAATGCTGCGGGCAACCGCATTGCCATTGCACCCACGTGCGGCTCGGCCGGCGTGGTTCCATCGGTGCTATACTACGCCTCTACTACACACGAGTATGTGTCCGAAACAAAGGTGTTACGAGCATTAGCCACTGCCGGGCTATTTGGAAACGTGGTAAAAACCAACGCCTCCATCTCCGGTGCCGAAGTTGGCTGTCAGGGTGAAATTGGTACCGCCTGCGCCATGGCTGCCGCTGCGCTCACCCAGATGTTGGGCGGCTCCATTCGCCAAATTGAGTATGCCGCCGAGATGGGCTTTGAGCATAACCTAGGCCTCACCTGCGACCCCGTGCTGGGATTTGTGCAGATTCCCTGCATCGAGCGAAACGCCGTTGGGGCAGGAAAGGCCTACCAGGTATCAACCTACGCCATGTTCTCCGACGGTGGTCATAAAATCTCCTACGATCAGGTGGTAGAAACCATGGCCGAAACTGGCCGTGACCTCCAGAGTGCCTACCGCGAAACCGGCTACGGCGGGTTGGCCAAGAAGTGGGAGGCGTTTAAGTAGTCAGTAGTCGGAAGTCAGAAGACCGAAGAAAATGTGCCAATTGTTCAATATGGCAATGAGACTGATGTCAATGAAAATAATCTTTCTTACTCCGCAGAACTCTGTGGAAAATTAGTGACAAGTGACAGAAAAGTGACAGGTGACCGATTGACGGGTTACTAAAAAGTCAGAAGACCGAAGAAAATGTGCCAATTGTTCAATATGGCAATGAGACTAATGGCATTGAAAAGAATCTTTCTTACTCCGTGGAACTCTGTGGAAAACACGGTGCCACTCTGTGTAACCAGAACCTAGCGCAACGAGGTCAGCGAAGCCAAACTGCACTCAATACTCCTAATCCCCTAATCCCCTAAAAACCTAATCCCCTAATCCCCTAAAAAATGTCCGAGAAAAACTACGACCCACAGATGCATACTGCCGAGCATATCCTAAACCAAACCATGGTTCGGATGTTTGGCACCAGCCGATCGTTTAGCAACCACCTCGAGCGTAAGAAGAGCAAGTGCGACTACCACTTCACGCGCCCGCTTACGGAGCAGGAGCTGGCTGCGCTGGAGGACAAGGTTAACGAGATTATTGCCAAAAACATTCCCATTAGCGAGGAGTTCCTGCCGCGAGCCGAGGCCCAGAGCCGCTTCAACCTCTCGCGGCTACCAGAGGAGGCAGGCGACGAAATTCGCATTGTAAAGGTGGGCAGCTACGACTCCTGCCCCTGCATTGGACCACACGTGGCCAACACCTCCGAAATTGGACAGCTGCGCATTCTCTCCTCCGACTACACCGATGGCGTGCTCCGCATCCGGTTTAAGCTGGAGAGGCCGGAATAGGTGCAGCTACCTTCTGCTTAAAAATCTAGTGAAAACCTCCATCTCTGCGAGGTACACACATTCCAAGTGCAACGTGATCGCACAACCTCTTTAACGATGCGGTTCAATTTGAACTAAACTTGGTCGAAAAGAGAAAAAAATTGAAGTTTTAAATCTGATTAATCCTGCTGTAATGGACAAAATGAGATATGGCTGGAATTGTTATGAATATAAATAAGTGAAAAAAATCAATTACCCATTGAATAATTGTAAAAGATACTAAATTTGTCTACCGAACAGTTTAAAACTGCACATTACATACCAACAATGGGAGAACCATACAACTTTCATCATATACGTCAGTTGCACCCTGTTTTTTTATGTTAAAAAAAGTAATGTCTAAATAGAAATTAAATTATGAAAAGAAACATTCTGTTTTTTCTAATTGCGGTTCTACTTTTTTCATGCAAAAAGGATAGTGAACCGGAAACCAAACAAGTTTTAATACAACCATTGGGAGTTGGTTATTATTGGGAATTTGTTGATTCAACATTCTCCAACATTGGTGATCTTACAAATGTTGACACATCAAGACTATCTATAACTGGAATAACCAACGTTACCTATAAGGGTGAATCTATTGATTTATACGATTGGAGTTGGAATACTGCTCCAAACTTTATGTGGTTATGCAACTATGATGCAACAGGGTTTTACATGTATGGAGGGAAGACGGATAATGGTACCTATATTTATGAAAAAAGTCTAAACATTAAGTATCCTGTAAAAATTAATGAGATTTGGGATCATATTAACTACTCACACGGCCAAATAGGCGATAGCTCATTTTTTTATATCTACAATACCGTTTATTACACGTGCTTAGCTGTTAACGAGCCTTTTAAAACTAAACTTGGTTCATTTGATTGTTACAAGTACAATTACAATTACCTTACAAACGGACATCCTGATCAAACATATCTGTATTACGCTCCCAACATTGGTTATGTTGGTATGATTGAACAAGAAAACGGAATTACTATATATAAGAAGACGTTGATTTCATATAACATAACCGATTCTAACTTATCATCGAATAAGAGGTCTGATTTTATGAATATAAAAACTAAAAGTAATATAGGAAGAAGAGAATATGGACCTTACAGATAATCGCTAGAAGAGTTGTTTCAAAATCAAAAACATCGTGAAATCTTTTAAATCTACCTTTTTAGAACACCATAGCCCTGAAACCGCAACCAAAATGTATTAATGACAGCAATCTTAAGCTTACCACTATGAAAATATTTTTACTTACCACCCTTGGCCTAATTATCGGGATATCCAGCCAGTCACAAACTATTACCACCGTAGCAGGAGGGGGCGTTGGCGATGGATTATCAGCAATAACAGTTCCCATTTCTCCATCTTCCATCGCCGTAGATGCATCCGGGAATATATATATAATAGATGGAAATTTATCTGTAACATATGGAAACAATAGAATCCGAAAAATAAATGCCACTACCGGAATTATTACCACCGTGGCGGGAAATGGTGCACTTGGGTACTCAGGTGATGGAAGCGCCGCTACATCGGCCGCTCTATCTGATCCATGTGGGATAGCCGTAGATAAATTTGGGAATTTATACATAGCGGAATCTCTAAACGAAAGAATACGAAAAGTAAACGCCGCTACAGGAATTATTACTACCGTGGCAGGAAATGGCACTCAAGGATACTCGGGTGATGGAAGCGCTGCCACATCTGCTCAGCTGGATAATCCAAACGGAGTAGCCGTGGATGCAGCTGGAAATTTGTATATAGCGGATGGAAATAATAATAGAATCCGAAAAGTAAACGTCACTACCGGAATTATTACTACCGTAGCAGGAAATGGCAATCAAGGCTACTCTGGTGATGGAGGTGCCGCCACGTCGGCTCAGCTAGCCATAGCTTACCAATCCGGATTAGCCGTTGATGCAGCCGGAAATATATACATAGCGGATTGTTATAATAATAGAATACGAAAAGTAAACGCCGCTACCAAAATTATTACTACCGTGGCAGGAAATGGCACTCAAGGCTATTCTGGTGATGGCGGCGCTGCCACATCAGCTCAACTAGATTGGCCATGGGGAGTAGCCGTAGATGCATCGGGAAATATTTATATAGCAGATGAAGTAAACAACAGAATCCGAAAGGTAACCGCTGCTACCGGAATTATTACAACCGTGGCAGGTAATGGCACCTGGGGCTACTCAGGTGATGGTGGCGCCGCAACCTCGGCTGAGATGAGTGGTCCAACAGGGGTAGCGTTAAATGCAACCGGAAATTTGTATATAGTGGATCATGGAAGCTGCATAATCCGAAAAGTTGACGCCACTACCGGAATTATTACTACCGTGGCAGGCGATACAAATGGATATTTTTGGGGAGATGGGATCGCCGCCACATCGTCTAAACTAGATTCTCCATACGGGGTAGCCATAGATGCAACCGGAAATATATATATAGCGGATGAAGGAAACAACAGAATTCGTAAGGTAACCGCTGCCACCGGAATTATTTCCACCGTGGCAGGAAACGGCATTGGAGGCTACTCGGGTGATGGCGACGCCGCAACCTCGGCTGAGATGAATCGTCCAGGCGGGGTAGCTTTAGATGCAGCCGGAAATTTATACATAGCGGATATTGGAAATAACAGAATACGAAAAGTTGACGCCACTTCAGGAATTATAACTACCGTGGCAGGAAATGGCACTCAAGGTTACTCGGGTGATGGAGACGCTGCCACATCGGCTCAGCTAGCTTGGCCATACGGGGTAGCCATAGATGCAGCCGGAAATTTGTACATAGCGGATTACTTTAATTACAGAATTCGAAAAGTTGACGCTGCTACCGGAGTGATTACCACCGTAGCAGGAAATGGCACTCAAGGCTACTCGGGTGATGGAGACGCTGCCACATCGGCTCAGTTAGCTTGGCCAACCGGGGTAGCCGTAGATGTAGCTGGGAATTTATTTATTGCGGATAAAAATAACCAAAGAATACGAAAAGTTGACGCTGCTACCGGAGTGATTACCACCGTGGCAGGAAATGGCACTTACGGCTACTCGGGTGATGGGGGCCCCGCCACATCGGCTCAGCTAAATTTTCCATACGGGATGGCCGTAGATGCAGCCGGGGATTTGTACATAGCGGACAGACAAAACAACAGAATTCGAAAAGTTGACGCTGCCACCGGAACTATTACAACCATTGCAGGCAATAACTTTGGTGGCTACTGGGGTGATGTAGGTGCCGCCACATCAATTTCGCTAAATTATCCATCAAGCGTAGCCCTAGATGCAGCCGGAAATTTGTTTATTGCAGATGAAGGAAACAACAGAATCCGAAAAGTTGTATTTTCACCTTCTGGTATAGGCACAGTAGATGTAGAACAGTTTATTAATGTTTTTCCCAACCCTACCACCTGCACAATAACCATATCGGGCTTATCGGAACTTTCAAAAGGGAGCGCCATCTACCTGCACATTATGGATGTATCGGGTAAAATAGTCCTAACAAAAAAGGTGGATAGCCCTACTGGTTCTGAGACTATCGATACGGGCTCCCTTGCGCCTGGAGTCTACCTAATCAGCATACAAACCGATACCCAAAGGGTAGCGAAACGCTTTGTAAAGCAGTAGTTCACTGCTCATTTCTTTGGTAAAGGAGAGCCTTCAGTTTACTGGAGGCTCTCCTTTGTATTTAGGCTACTTGATTTAATAATAATATTCTCCAAACGATGACCCAAGATGTTGCTTCAGCCTACTTAAGGCCGAAGCCGAGCAAAAAGAAGGACAATACAACCAGCAGCTAGTACCGGAAGGTTTCGGCGATGGTGCTGCAGAGCAGTTGGCAGGTCTCCTCGTCCATCACACCCAACTTTTTAGTGAGCCGAGCCTTGTCAACGCTTCGTATTTGGTCTATGGCCAACTGGCCGGACTTCTCCTCAAAGCGGCAGCTAACGCGGGTTGGGTAGCTTCGGAGGGTACTCGTGAGCGGCACAACGGTCACGGTGCTCAGATACTTGTTCGCCTCGTTTGGGGAGACAACCAGGCAAGGTCGGCTCTTGCTAATCTCGGAGCCCACGGTTGGGTTAAGCCCCACCAGCCAAACCTCAAAGCGCCTTACCGCTACCACGTCCATTCCTCCCCGTCAAACGCGTTCTCCACGCCCTCGAAGTAGTCCCCCTCAGGCGCATGCTCCTTGGCGGCCTTGGCGAATGCCTCCGCCCACCCCTTGCGGGGTTTGTCCTGGATGGGAGCAAGGAAAAGTCCCCCGTCCTTAACCTGTATCTCCATCTTCTTACCGGGGCCTAGCCTGTCCAGCATTCGCTTGGGAATGATTACCCCTTGAGAATTTCCAATTTTTATGATTGTTGTTTCCATGCAGCTTGTTTTTTGCAAATATACGAAACAATGTTATTACTTGTTATAACAATGTTTTCGCTGCACCCACATCCGGTGCGGCAGTGTCTTAAAAAGAAGTTCCTTCTTGACAATCTTCACATAAGACTTTACTCTAGTATAAGTTAACTACACCAATAGGTGGGGTAATTAATGAACTTTAAGCAAGCAGACCAATGCAATTGGACAAGAGTATGGGAGTGTAAGAGAATTGTTTACAGTTTTAGAATATTGAATTAGGCATTTAAGTAATAAGCATTTTATAGGAATGCGGTTGTATGGTCAGCATTCTGTCTAAAAGGTTGTCAAATAGACCTTTCCCCATAAAGCTACGGTTAAATCGGTAGGTATACTCATCGATATAGGATTG
>DATKVT010000034.1 GCA_035529935.1 Williamwhitmania sp.
GAATACACCTTGCAGGACCACATAAATGACGTGTTGGGCATTATGGACTTTTACGATATAGAAAAAACGTATTTGCTTGGTGTTTCAATGGGAAGCTATATTGCACAAGGTGTTGCCATTGCTGCACCTGAAAGGATTGAAAAGCTGATATTAACTGTTCCAAAATCCAATGGACTTACTTCATCCTTGCAAATATTGTTCAGCGAACACGCAGAAGAAATTAAGGGGAAGAATTTTCACGAAACTATTTTGACTTTACTGGGATATTTCGCTTACAACACTGAGATAATGCAACACCATCTTGATGTTTTTGAAACAGATTTAACACCAGAACAATTTGCCGCTGCCAATAAGGCCATAACAAACTTTGATTTCAGGAAAGATTTACCAAGTATTACAGCCCCAACACTTGTAGTGAGCGGAAAGTATGACGGTTTAAATCCTCCGAAAGACGGACAAGAAATCGCCTCGATAATTCCCACTGCAACGTTTGCAGAAATGCAATTTTCGGGACACGCGCCAATGTATGAAGAAACAGAAAGGTATTTAAAACTTGTAGAGGACTTTTTATTCAATTGAGTAACAGGCGGACAAGAAACAGAACTTAACAGGCTCTTTTTTACGATTTTACTACACTACAAACACTGGAGGTAAATTATGAAAGAAAATAAATATTACACGTTAGAAGGTTCGTTCGTGAAAAATCTTCCGGAACAAAAAGAAATGGAAGAAGCTATTGAGGCTCATCTTGAATATCTGAATATAGGGTTTAAAGATGGATCCGTTCTTGTTTCAGGTCCCAAAGTTGGTGTTGGAGGTGGAATTATCATAGTAAAATGTGACGATATAGAGAAATTTTGTAATGATGACCCTTTGGTAAAAGCAGGCATTCAAGAGTATCGAATTACGGAATTTAAGCTTCATAAATGCCAAGATTTTCTGACTGGCTGGTTTAAGTAACGTTGAAAATCTATTACTCGTGGATAAAGATAAAATAGCTCTGGTTACAGGAGCAAATAAGGGTATCGGTTTTGAAACATCAAGACAATTGGGGAAATTAGGCTATAAAGTGCTTCTTGGAATAAGGGATAAAGAACGAGGCCAAAAAGCAGTGGATGCTTTAAAAGAAGAGGGTATTGATGCTCAATTAATAGTGCTTGATGTTACAAGCCAGAATACCATTGATAACGCAGTCAAATTCATTGAGAAAGAGTATGGACACCTCGATATTCTTATTAACAATGCGGGTGTCTTTCTCGAAAAAGGGGTATTGCCAAGCCAGCTTAAGCTCACAACTTTAAGAGAAACTTTCGAGGTTAATTTTTTCGGCGCTTTCGCCATGATTACCGCAATGCTTCCTTTACTAAAGAAATCTACTGGAGGTAGGATTGTCAATGTTTCGAGCGGACAAGGTTCGCTAACAAGAAGCAGCGGTCCAGACTCCACCAGAATACAGCTCGCCTACAACAGCTCAAAGGCTGCTCTTAATGCGTTAACCATTCAATTCGCAAAAGAACTAAAGAATACTCCCATAAAAATTAATGCTGCTGCACCAGGCTACACCATTACGGATATGAATGAGGGCAAAGGTCAAAGAACAGTGCAGCAGGCCTCCCAGATTATTGTTAAGCTGGCCATGTTAGATGAAACCGGCACAAGTGGCGGATATTTTGAAGACGCTGGAGAAATTCCGTGGTAGTCATCATAATATTTCTACTGTTTTACAGCGTTAAGATATGCCTAATCGGTTGATATAACACAACACGCAATCGAGCAGATTGCCCCGCCAGCTGAGCAAACAGGTCCCCTCCCCCAACTCCTCCAAACCACTGCTCAGGCCAGCAAGGATAAAGCCATATGGCTGAATCGTAGCCTAAAAAAGATTGATTCCCAATCCAACCATTTACAAATTACATTGTTGATTTGGGTATTATACAGTTAAATCCGTACAATACATACCAATATGGGTGTGTATATACAGTTTTTTCGTATATACAGGTTAGTTAGTGGGCATTGTAAAACCGACCAGTATAAATAAACTGGCACAAGAAAATAGATTTCAACAATGGAATACAATAACAAAAACGGACTGAATCAAAGTAGGCAAGGTGCCTCACCTTTTGCTCAAACATATTTCCACGGGACAAAGGCAGACTTAAAAGTTGGTGCGCTTGTCGAAATTGGATACAACTCAAACTTTGGCCAAAGAAAAAATGCTAAATATATTTTCCTAACAGCGACATTAGATGCCGCAATCTGGGGAGCCGAACTTGCTATTGGAGAAGGACGAGAAAGAATTTATTTAGTTGAGCCAACCGGACAAATAGAGGACGACCCTGATTTGACGGATAAAAAATTTCCTAGCAACCCCTCAAAGTCATTTCGTTCGACACATCCATTTAGAGTTGTTGGAGAAGTAACTATTTGGCAGGGACACTTACCTGAACAAGTTAAACTAATGAAAGATAACATTGAACGAGCAAGACAACTCGGTATTAATTCACTTAACGACTAAAAAACAATCAGTATGACAGATAACAAAATAGCAATTAATGTAACTGTTTTGGCAGACAGTAAAAAGGTTTGGGACTACTACACGTTACCTAAACACATAACAAAATGGAATTTTGCCGACCCAAGTTGGCATTGCCCAACAGCATCAAACGACTTAAGAATCGGGGGACATTATGTAGCAAGAATGGAAGCCAAAGACGGAAGTTTTGGTTTTGACTTTGACGCCGTCTATACAAAAATTCAAAAAAATGAAAGTTTTACCTATGAATTTGGTGGTCGACAAGCAACAGTTAAGTTTAAAGAAGAAAACGGTTTGACAGAAGTTATTGTGATATTTGATCCTGAAACAGAAAATTCAATTGAGATGCAGAAAAATGGTTGGCAGGCGATACTAAACAACTTCAAAAAATATGTTGAAACTAACTGATGAACAAAAACAACGACCCAACGAAAATGGAAGTTTGAATTTTTACAAACAGTAGATCGACAAACTTAACAACAGGGAACGAAGTATGAGAAAAGTAATTGCAGCAATAAATATGACACTTGACGGGTTTTGCGACCATACGGCCGGAATACCTGATGAGGAAATACATCAACATTACACAGAGCTACTAGGCCAGGGAGACGTAATTCTATATGGTAGAACAACGTACCAACTTATGGAGTTTTGGCGAACACTTTTAGAAAACCCTTCAGAAGAAAAATCTATGAATGACTTTGCTCTGGCTATTGACAAGATTCCCAAAATTGTTTTTTCCCATACGCTGAACAATGTTGAATGGAAAAGTGCAACAGTAGCAAAGCGTGATTTAAATGAGGAAGTTTTAGGACTTAGGCAACAACCGGGTAAAGATATTCTTGTTGGTAGCCGCAGCTTAATTATACAGCTAATGAAGCTAAACTTGATTGATGAACTCCAACTTTGCATCTATCCGGTTGTTGAGGGAAACGGTTTGCCACTATTTGAAAACATATACGACAGGACAATTTTTAAACTCGTTAAGAGTAAAACCTTTAACGGTGGAGCGGTAATTCTGTATTATCTGCCGAGAAACAAATGACAAAGAAAAATCAACACCCCGACAGTACCCCAAGATAAACACATCACAAATAAACCCCACCTTCCTATTCGGAGATATACGCTCAAAAATAAATCGCATACAATCAACGATTTATCGTAAATTCTTTGCAATATCAAAAAATATTTTTTGATATACGACACATATTTATTGTTTATCGATAATTTATTTTGTATTTTTGCGATATCATTTTAACTCATAAAAGCCATGTCAAAAGGAAACAACCTCGTATTTAAAGCCTTGCACATTGTAGCTTGGCTAATTTTTGTCGGCTTGTGCATAGAAGCAGGTGGTCTGATTGTAAACTTTGTTTATAGTGTATTTAAGCCTGAAATTGTGGCTAAGCTGTATCAAAAGCTTGATTTGAGTGGTATGTATCAACAAAGCAAATGGGCTTACTATGGTATGTATAGTTTTGCAATATCCATTTCCGTATTAAAGGCAATGCTTTTCTATATTGTAATAGAATTACTATACAAATTAGATTTGGCAAAGCCATTTAGCAGTTTTGCAGCCAAAAAAATTAAGCAAATCAGCTACTATACTTTCTCCATAGGAATTTTAAGTTTCATAGCAAGAGAAACGGCAAAAAATTTGTCACATCACGGTTATGAAATAGACAAGCTCAGTCAGTTTTGGGTAGATAGTCAAGCATTTATTTTGATGGCTGCTGTAATCTATATTATTGCAACCATTTTCAAAAAAGGAGTAGATATTCAAAACGAAAACGATTTAACAGTATAAGCTATGCCAATCATAGTAAACCTAGATGTAATGATGGCAAAGCGAAAAATGTCGCTTAATGAGCTATCTGATAAAGTTGGATTGACTTTATCGAACCTTTCAATATTAAAGACAGGAAAAGCAAAGGCAATTAGATTTAGCACCTTGGAGGCAATTTGTAATGTATTAGAATGCCAACCCGGTGACATTTTAGAATATGCTAATGACGAACAAAAAACAACGACCCGCTAACTGAGCAGGTTACCCTGCCAGCTAAGCTGGCGGGGAGAGCTCCCCCAAATTTCTACAACACACCATTCTCTAATGTTCCAGTTGCAGCTACCAATGGTTGGCCTATGTGAGGCCGTGGGTTGGGAGAAGCCCAGAACTGTTCCGGACATGAGTTCAAGATAGCAGCCAAGGCAAAAAGTCGTGCTTTTAATTCAATAGTAACTGCCAACAATGTATGAATGAAAAAAGCACCAAAAAGGCCTTATTTGAACCCTTTTGGTGCCTGTAATTACCAGTATACGATACGGTTACTTTTTGTGGCTTAACAATTTCTTTGTAAGAGGTTTTACCCAAAGTGTTTCGGCCAATACGGAAATCAAAACGGTCATGATGGTAGCCGAGAGAATAACTTGGCCCCAATCAATCAGTATCTGATTATGATTCATAAAACCGATGGCTAGGGGAACTCCCGCCAATGCAGCAGGAACAACACCCCGGGGCCCTTCAAGAGATATAAAGAGATACTCTTTGAATGTCCATTTTTTCAATGGAAGAATGGCTAAAGAGGCAATGGGGCGGGCAATAAAAACAACCCCCAGAGCAATTAAAACTCCTTTTACTAGTGTCTCATTGAGAATGGAGATGTTAACGGTGGCACCGAACAAAATAAAGATGAATACGCTGGCCATATCGGAGATGATTTCGTTAAAGTGCATCTCCTCCTTCACAAACTTATTGAACCCTGCGTGTTCGTTCCATCTTTTAAACACAAGGGCATGGTTTCCAAAAACAATACCAATGACCGTGGCAACCAAATAACCCGATGTTTGGGCTGCTTCACCAATAAGAAAGCCTCCAAATGCAATGGCTACACCGAAGATTTGGGGGAAAAGTCCCGGTTTCAACCAACGGATGGTCCAGTAACCGAAAGCCCCTAAGCCAAGGCCCAGTGCCACAGCAGAAATCATCACGTAAAGGAAGTATATGGCTCCAGCTGGGTAAATAGTCGTAAAATGTGCAATCTTCTCAATGAGATGTGCCTGATCGGCATGGGGAGCAACCATGGCAATGGCCAGTGTACTCAATACGATGCCCAACGGATCATTGAAAATGGATTCCGTAACAATAACGGTTTTGATGTTCTCGTCGACCTTGTTTTGTTTAAAAAGTGGAATCAACGTAGCGGGGTCGGTTGCCGAAACAATGGTTCCGAAAAGGAAACCGGCGGCTAATGGTAGATTGAACAGATAGGAAAACAGGAACCCACTAATTGCAGCTGTTAAAAGTAAGCCTATTGTATCCAGTATCCCAATGGTAGCCAAGTGCTTTTTAATTATGGTCCATTTCAAATTATGACCCTCGGTATACAATATGAGTACTAGTCCTAAAACACGGGCATAGTTAAAAATGGTGTGTCCCTGGTTGTTGGGAATAAGACCAAACACAGGCCCGAATAGGAACCCCAGAACAATGAGTATTGGAATGGAGGAGATGTGTGCTTTTTCACTCAGCAAAAAAGCAAAAAATCCCAGTGTCAATACGGCAAGAATGGTTAAGTCAATAAGCTCTGAATGCGACATTTTTTGGTATTTTATTTTGGTTTAAGCAATCGTAGGAACCGGTCTACCCGGGTATTCACTATCAACTGTTAACTTCCGAAAGTCAGGGCACAAATATAAAAAAGCACCTAGATTACCTCTAAGTAAGATTGTTATTTTCAGCTAAAAATGCTTTTAAGCACAGCATACTTTAAACATACCGGCTGGTCAGGGCATGCTGTCCGACAGGAAACCGACCACAATCTAATGGAAAGCAAACCGCTGACCATTAAACAATAATTGCCTTTTGATCGATTATTCTTTAACTTTGCAGAAAAGGTTTGACATGGATATTCAAGCGGAAAAATTGGAACTTGTAAGGATGATACTGGACACTGATAATCCTAGCATCCTCACCTCCATTAAGCGGATATTCGCAACTTCCAAGAAAGTTGACTTTTGGGATAGCTTACCTCAATCCCAGAAAGACGAAATCTTACAAGGAATTGAAGAGATTGAAAATGGAGAAACAGTAGACTATAAGGAATTCATTAAGCACCATCGTTAATGAAAAGAGAAATAAGGCTCTCCAAGATTGCAATGCGAAAGTTTGATATTCTCCTTTACTACCTCGAAAAAGAATGGTCAAACAAAGTAAAGCATGAATTCATACTGAAGCTAGATAAATCGTTAAGTCAAATTCAAAAACTTCCGGACAGTTTCCCTGAATCGGAAATGATAAAAGGCTTAAGGAAATGTGTTGTAACCAAGTAGACAACCATTTTCTATAAATATTCTGAGACAACGATAGATGTCGTTACAATTTTTGACAATCGTCAAAACCCTAAATCACTAAAAAAGGAAGAGCAAGATTAAACAGCTACCCTGCGAGATTCACACCAATCTACTTACAGGTATGCTCAAGGCTTTTATGCTGGTGCTAACCGTTTTGTTATTTTAAAGAGCGTCCAATCCAACTTAGTTCATAACCAATTTTCATCACTGTTTACAGCACGTTGGCTTAAATTCGCCTACTATCGTCCTTTTGGTATTCCACTACAACTTTTTAAAAATCTAGCAATTAACACTTTTTACGGGAAGGATTACAAAACAATGCGTAATTTTACCTTTCTAAAGTGTCATCTCTGGTTAAGAGGTCCTCTCTTCTTTTAAATTCTTACCATAAATAGGAAAACCTATGAAAACAAACAAAAAGATAATCATTAGCATTGCCGCCATTTTAGTGGTTTTCTACCTACTAACCCTCTTCTTAAATTACTATGGCGACTGGCTTTGGTTCAACAACATGCACTACGGTTTGGTGTTCGCAACCATGCTTACGGCACAGGCTACCTCCTTTATGGCGTTCTTCCTTGTCTTCATCCTCTTTTTCGGCCTGAACATCCGCCGGGCATATAAAAATGGCACTGTCAGCCGCAACAACCAGCTCCTGCGCGAAGATGATCCACGGATCCTGATTCAACCCTACTACAATGGGAAAGCAGCCTTCTGGCTTTGGGGAATAGTTGCGCTGTTCTTCGGTATCATCATGAGCTCGTCAGCCGTGAGCCATTGGAACGATTTTTTACAGTTCATTCAATCCTCTTCCTTTGGAATCAAAGACCCTATTTTTGGCAAAGATGCCGGGTTCTATGTGTTTAAACTTCCGGTTTATCAGTTCGTGGTGAGCCAGTATCTCTATTTAATCGTTCTTACGGCAATTGGTGTGCTGGTTTCCTATTACCTAGACAGCGCCATTAGCCTTGCCGGCAATAAGTTCAATATCGCCACACGGGTAAAAAATCACCTGATTAGGTTGGTTGGACTATTTATGCTGGGCATTTCAGCATCCAACTTTCTGAGTATCTACCAGAACTTATACTCCTCGCAAGGGCCTGCCTTCGGACCTTCCTACGTTACAGTACATGCGCAGATACCTGCAGGTTGGGCTCTTTTCATTATGAGTTTGGTGATTACCATCCTTCTATTTTTAATGCCGCTCATAAAAAAATACAAAATTCTGCTTTATGCCGCCGGTGTCTGGCTACTCACACTAGTGGGCTTTGTATGGATCTATCCCGGATTAGTGGAGCAGTATGAGGTAAAGCCCACCGAGCTGAGCAAAGAAACACCATACATCCTGAATAACATTAAATTTACAAGAGAAGCCTACGGGCTCAACAAAGTAAAGGTTAAACCTTTTCCGGTAGATCAGTCGCTCACCTACGCCGACATCAAGGAAAACCACAGCACCATTGAGAACATCCGTCTGTGGGACCGCCGACCACTGATACAAACCTACAAGCAATTGCAGGAAATCCGCCTTTATTACGACTTTAACAGTGTGCAGGTAGACCGCTACCACTTTGACAGGTATACGCAAGTGGCGCTGGCCGCAAGGGAGCTGCCTGCTTCGCAAATTCCAAGCCGTGCCCAGACCTGGGTAAACAAGCATTTGATCTATACCCATGGCTACGGCGTGGTGATGAATCCTGTCAATAAAATTATGGAGGATGGTATGCCCGAGCTAATCATGAAGGACATTCCGCCAACCACCACTACCCCAATCAGCTTAAAGCAGATGGCTCTCTACTACGGCGAGGAGACCGACCAATACGTATTGGTAAATACAACGGCCAAAGAATTTGATTATCCCAAGGGGGCCAATAATGTCTACACCGACTATAAAGGTAGCGGAGGTGTTCGCATTTCTAACCTGTTCAAGCGCATTGTTTATGCCTGGAAATTTTCCGACATAAAAATTCTACTTACCGGCTATATCACCCCACAAAGCCGCATAATGTTCAATAGAAATATTGTAACGCGTGATCGGACCATCGCCCCATTTCTTGCATACGACAGTCAGCCTTACCTAGTTGTTGGAACTGACGGACAGCTCTACTGGATACACGACGCCTATACCACCAGCAATATGTTTCCCTATTCTGAACCATTCCCACAAGGCCAGGACGGAAACAGCTTCAACTACATCGACAACTCCGTAAAAGTAGTCATCAACGCATTCAACGGGGATGTTTCCTACTATGTAATCAATCCCAATGACCCTATTGTGGAGACATTACAAAAGATTTATCCCAGCCTTTTCAAGCCTTTCAGCGATATGCCGGATTTCCTGAAAGCACACATCCGCTACCCAACCGATCTGTTTAACATACAGACGCAGATGTACAATGTTTATCACATGACCGACCCCAAGGTGTTTTATAACCAGGAAGATTACTGGGACGTGCCCAATGCCTTGGCCGATAATAACGCGCAGGCGAAGATGTTTCCCTACTACGTTATCATGCGCTTGCCTGGGAATACAGAAGAAGAGTATATCCTTATGCAGCCGCTTACCCCATCTAAGAAAGATAACATGATTGCCTGGATGTGTGCCCGTTGCGACGTACCCAACTACGGTGAACTTATAGTCTATACGCTTCCAAAAGATAAGCTCGTATACGGGCCAATGCAGATCGAAGGAAGAATCAATCAGAAGCCGGATATTTCAGCTGAGCTCACCCTGTGGGGTCAACAGGGTTCGCATGTGTTCAAGGGGAACCAGCTTGTAATCCCTATCAACAACTCATTCATTTATGTGGAACCTGTATACCTGCAATCGCAGGAGGGGCAGATACCCGAGCTGAAGCGCGTTATCGTTATTTATAAGGACCAGATTGAAATGCGGCCAACGCTGGATGAAGCGCTCCAAGCGATCTTTAACTCTTCCGGACTGCAAGACTCCACCACGGTACAGCTAGGAATTGTCATGGGAAACCTAGTAAAATCAGGGCTGTCAACCAAAGCGAAGGAAGCACTCTCCCATTACAATAAAGCCGTTGAATACCTGAAACAGGATGACTGGGACGGTTATGGCAAAGAGCTGCGGCAGATGAAGGCGATTTTGTCGGAAATGACCACCGACAGCGGGATAAGTCCTAAAGCTAAACATCAATAAATGAGGTAATAGTGATCCGAAAATAAGAAGTCATTTAATGCAGATTTCCTAATTTTAAATAATTTGCCTCAATAGTGCACTCTGTTGCACTATCCGATGAGATTTACAATAAGTGCACTAAGAAACACATAGACTTGTGCTTTTTAGTGCACTTTTATTTGCGTTTGGCTCAAAGGATGTGCAAAACATTCAGCGCAAACGGACCAACTCGACAGTAAAACGGTGCATCGAACTCGCACAGTGTAAAATATTAGCAATACATAACTAGCAATGGTCTCTTGCATCACATCCGTGGGGTTGTTACAAAAGCCATATCACTATTTGATACTTATCACCATATTTTTTACAGACGATATTGTATATATCAGAAAAAAAAGTCATAGCTTTGGTAGGCCGCAATCAAACAAAACACATTTTGCTTTTCAATAAAAGCAGATACCTGCAATAAGCTGTGTATTCGCACACTTATTGGTACTATCGCTAAGTAAGTAAAACCGCAATAAAGTAATTCTTCTCCCCTGGAAGCAAATGCACTCAGGGCTAACAAGATATCTGAACCAGCCAGTAGTTGCCGGGAGCGCTAAAGTATAAACCGCCCCACTTCCACTACTTCTGGGTTGCAGGATTCCTGTTTGCAGAAAGAATACCATTGCCAAACGATTATTGAAATTGTAAAGATATTCTACGAAAATAATGGACAAGTATCTTTTATACTTCCACATTAGCTGGTTATCCGAAACCGATGGACCCGGAAAAAGAGTGGCCCTATTTTTACAGGGCTGCCACTTGGATTGCAGCTGGTGCCACTCCCCCCACTCCCAGCCAGCAGAAAGCCCTATTCTTTACTTTGATAACTTGTGTAAAAAATGTGGCCGCTGCCAAACTACCTGCCCCAACAATGTGCACCTCATCAGCGGCAACGCTCACATACTACAAAGGGAAAATTGCACTCACTGCGGTGCCTGCGTGGAAGCCTGTCCACAGTCGTCACAGCTAAAGCACAGCGGTGCACTTATTCTTCCAACGACAAAAATGAAGATCACCCAACTGTTTGAAATGGTGAAACCCCAGCTGGAACTTTTAGGGCACGACGGAGGAATTACCTTCAGCGGAGGAGAACCACTCCTACAAGCTGAGCCACTTGCCGCCTTCGCCAAAATGTGCAAGGAATCGGGTATTCATACAGCACTCGAAACATCCGGAATTGTTCCCATTGAGCACATACAAGCCGTTCATCCGTTTATCGACACTTGGCTGGTAGGTATTAGGCTGGTGACCAGCAAAAAGAATGAGCAATCTGAATATCTCAAGAACAAAACTCTCAAAACGTTGGATTACTTAACCCATAAGGCTAATGCAGATATAGTAGTGCGCATCCCTGTAATTCCGGGAATTACCACCACCGAGGTATATCTTAATGCCGTTCACCAGCTTTTGCAGAAATATGGAATAAAGAAAATAGAGATACTTCCGCACAACCCTGAAAGCTCCCACTACTATTCAGCGATGGGTAAAACGCCCATGGTTAAATACGATAAAAATCAAGCGGAGAATATGTTCAAGCATGTCTCCAATTATCTAAACTATTTACCAACCATTTAAACCAAAAGCTATGAAACAAGAATTAAGCCCACGTATCGCAAAACTGCGTGAAAACCTTGTAAAGCGAGGTTTCGAAAACAGGTCAACGGAATGGTTCGACAAAAACAAACTTCCCAACGTTGCCAAATTATTTCCCAACGAGCACGTGATTGTAAGAAGAGCACACGGCATCGATGAAATGCTGAAGGCAATGTGTAATACCAAGGACTTTGGCAATACGCACTGCTTCGAAATTGAGGATAGTGATCTGTTTGCCGGCACCATACCAATGGGGTCAAACGGCTTGGGCAAGGTGTTTCCCATCTACCTTACCGAAGAGGAGCTCAGAGTTGGCTCCTCCACCAACAAAACCGAAATGGCGTTGCTGGGTCACAATACCATAAACTACGAACGGGTTTTACAAAATGGTTTGCAGAGCATTGTTAAATATGCCGATGAGAAGCTGCATCCCAAGCGGCTGATGGGAATAGAAGATGCCTACGACACCAAGGCGTTTTACAAAGCTGTAATCATCTCGTGCAATGCAGTAATTGACTATTCATATCGCTTTTCCACTCTTGCAGAGGAGAAAGCAAAAGCCTGCAAGGATGAAAAGAGAAAGGCTGAACTTTTGGAGCTGGCCCGCATATGCAAAAAAGTTCCAGCAAAGCCAGCCAGCACCTTCTACGAAGCCATGCACAGCATCTGGATGGTACATTGCTGCCTCCACGCCACCAACGATTACATGTCGCTTGGAAGGATGGATCAAGTTCTCAATCCCTATCTAGAGCAAGAACCCAATAAGGCCTTCGCCCGTGAACTGGTCGAAAATTTCATTATTAAGGCGGCAGGGCGTTTGAATCTTACAACCCAATACCTCGTTGAGCAGGACCACATGGACTACAATGCGGCGCTGGGTATCCACCCCTACTATCTAGACCAGAGAGCGGGTTTAAACAACTTTTTGCAAAACATCATTATTGGTGGCAAAACACCGGAAGGAAAAGACGCAACCAACAATTGCACCTATCTTATACTTGACGCCTTCAGGAATGTGAATCTTTCTACACCTGGAATCTACGTTAGGCTTCACAAAAACAGCCCCAAGGAACTATACGCTGCCGTAACGGAATCGCTCAAACAGACCAAAAACCTTCCGTCAATACTAAACGACGAGGTGATGATTCCGGCATTGACCAATGCCATGTCGTATGGTGAAACCGACCCCGATAAGCTGAAGAAGTATCAGCAGCTGGCCAACGACTACTGCGTTGATGGCTGCTGGGAACCTGTTCTGAACGGGGTAAGCGAATGGACCTTCGGAATGATTAATGGAATGACCATAATGGAGTGCAGCCTAAACCGTGGTGCGGCGTTAACCTCAAACCCAGAGTTGCTTCGTGGTCAAAAGCTAAGCATCGATACCGGTGAAATAACGAACTTTGAAGACCTTAAAAAGGCCCTCGCTAACCAAATTCAATTTTTCGTTGATCAGTCGGCACTTTCCATGTGCATGTATTACATGACAACCGAGTTCGTTGTTCCCACCCCACTCGTATCCGCCCTCTTTGGAACATGCCTAGAAACGGGTCGTGACAAATCGTGGGGAGGAGCCGAATACAACCTTGGTGGAACCGTTCTGGGTGGGGTACCCGACATGATTAATACAATGGCCGCAATTAAGGAGTGGGTATTCGACAAGAAGAAGTATAAGTATTCCGATGTGCTCAGCGCTCTACGCTACAATTTCACAGCAGGAGACACTGGCGATTTCAGGACCCAGCGATTGTTCGACTCCATTAAGGTTGACCTCTTTACCAACTCGCCACAATTTGGAAACGGTAGCGAAACGGACGGTATTGCCAAGTTTATTTTGGACACCTTCTACAGTGCAGTAAATAAATCGAAGGATCTCACATATAAGGTATTCCTCGATCCAAAGGGTGATGAGGATAAGCAAGTATGGGCGTTGCGTGCAATTGCTGGATACTATGGCAATGCACTTCAAACCACGCTTCCAAACTTTGACCTCAAATTTACGGCAGGGCTAGGTACCTTTGAGCAATACAACTGGCAGGGAGCCGGAAATGCAGCCTCTGCAGCACGCAACACAGGCGATCCGTTGGCACCAAACTTTACGCCAACATCCGGCACATGGAACTCCACACCAGCACAGCTCTTGGAAACCTTCAGCCACCTGGGTCTAAATCGTTTTGCAGCTGGGGTCATTACCGACATCTGCCTTGAATCGGACGCCTTGCTTGAAAATATCATCAAAACATTTGTGGAGAAGCAGGGAGGCATGCTTACGCTAACTATCGCCTCGTCGCATTATCAAGAAATATACGAGATTGCGAAGGCATCCAACCTAATTGAAAATCAATCCATAGCATCCAGTAAGCTGCTTAAGTATGCTGATATCATGGTTCGCGTAGGTGGATGGAATGCCCCGTTCATTACCCTCCCCCTTTCGCACATGGAAAACTACATCAACAGACCGGTGAAGCCCACATTACAGTAAGGACCTCACACAATCAATTGTTAATTTTTAAAAAAATAAGACTTATGAAAACGTTACATATTACGGCCATCATATCCGCTTCGTTACTGCTCCTCTTCTCCTCCTGCAATCAGGCAAAGCAGCAAGGCGACCCGCTTCCATCGTGGAATAATACCGATGTTAAAAAATCGATTGTAAATTACCTCGAGAACAGTGTGGACTCAATTCCTGTCGAAGATCGCATCGCCGTATTCGACATGGACGGTACCATTACCTGTGAAACACCGCTGTGGTTCGAAATGTATGTTGCAGTAAATGGGCTAAACCAACAATCTGCAGCAAACCCCAAATTGTTGAAATATCCCGAATACCAGTATGCAAGAAAGTTGGCAATAAACCCAGCAGACACCTCTGTTTTGAACCATTGGGCCTACCCCGTCAACTACATCGATTCGATGGTTTGGAAAGCATACGCCGGCGTAGATAACGAGATATACATCGATTCGGCAAGAGCCTATTTATCGAGAACTAAGGACCAGAAGTACCATATTACGCTGTCGAAGATGTTCTACCAGCCAATGCTGGAGCTTATACAGTATTTGAAATCAAAGCAGTTCACTGTGTATGTTGTTTCTGGCTCGGTTCAAGGAGTAATTTGGAGCGTTTGCCCACAGACTATTGCGCTAGATAGGGAACATCTGATTGGAACCTATCAAATATTGACTCCGGTTTACGATACCACTACCAAGCATACGCAATTCATTATTAGCAAAGGGGTATTCCCTCCAAAGGATGATAAGAACGGGAAGAGCCTAAACATCTACTCCCAAATTGGGAAGGTTCCGGTATTTGCCTTTGGAAACACTACGGGCGATTTTGGCATGTTTCATTTAACCTCTACCAGCAAGTATCCCAACGTTGAGTATCTCCTCAACCACGACGACTCAACGCGTGAATATGCCTATCCTCCTTACCACGGTGCAGCAGACACTATGTGGCAGTACACCTTAAAAAACAACAGGTGGTATCAGGTAAATATGTCGACAGAGTTCAAGACCGTATGGATGACCAAGTAATTATTTTCATGATTGACTTAATCTGAAGTTATGACCAAAAAAGGATATCATGGTAAGATTTTATGGATAAACCTTACCGACAAAACATCGCATGAGGAGGCCATTAAGGATGAAGTGTACGAGCTCTTTATCGGTGGGTATGGCCTAGCGGCCAAAATTATCTACGACAGGCAAAAGCAAGGACTATCGCGCTTTGATCCCAATAATATTCTGGCGGTGATGAGCGGCTTACTTACCAATGGAAGAGCGGCCTTCAATGGTAGATGGATATTGGCTGGGAAAAGCCCTCTCACTGGCACCTGGGGCGATTCTAACTGTGGCGGGGACTTTGCCCCAGCCATTAAGGACTCCGGGTATGATGGAATATTCATCGTTGGCAAAAGCCAGAATCCGGTTTACATCCTGCTCGACGACAACAAAGTAGTTTTCGAGGATGCCTCTCACCTCTGGCTAAAGGTTGATGCAGTCGACACTGAGGAGAAGTTAAAGCAGGTCCACGGCTCCGATTACAAGGTGATATGCATTGGTTCGGGTGGCGAGAATCTGTCGCTCATCTCCGGCGTGGTAAACGCCAGAGGTCGGCTGGCCGGTAGAAGCGGTTTTGGGGCGCTGATGGGTTCCAAAAATCTGAAAGCATTGTGTGTAAAGGGAACTCATATGGTGGAAGTTCACGATGCCGACAAGGTTTGGAAGCACACCTCCGATTTGCTTACCGACCTAGTTAACAACCTCAACGATTTTGGAAAGACCATGAAGAACTGCGGAACAGCAGGAACCCTAACCGATTCAGCCGAAAGCGGTGATTCCCCAGTAAAAAACTGGGTTGGGGTAGCTTCCAAGGACTTCCCTCCTGAAATTGCCAACAAAATCAACGCCTTTGAGGTAACCAAGTATGAGCGCGAAAAGTACGCCTGCTACGGGTGCCCCTTCGGGTGTGGTGGAATTTGTGAAGTTCCGGGGAAAAAGTTGCTGAAGGAAACACATCGACCCGAATACGAAACCCTCTGTGGATTTGGAGTTCAGCTGCTCAACGACGACGTTGAAAGCATCTTTATGGTAAACGAGCTGTGCAACAGAGCCGGCCTCGACACCATCAGCTGTGCCACCACTGTAAACTGGGCCTTTGAAGCCTACGAGCGAAAATTCATCGATTCCAAAACCACTGGTGGGTTAAAGTTGGAGTGGGGAAACAACGAGGCGGTGGTTAAGCTGGTTGAGCAGATGGCCAATAACGAAGGATTTGGTGCCAAGCTGAAAGATGGCTTACGCGAAGCCTTAATACACCTCAACCTGGAAGACAAGGCATTTACTGCCATGCACGTGCACGGCCAAGAGCTGCCAATGCACGATTCCAGAAATAAGGAGGGTGGATTGGGGCTAGGCATTGGCTACGAAACCGAGCCCACACCTGGAAGGCACACCAGCACATTTGCCGGCATTGACGACTACCTCGAAAAGGAAAAGAAGGAGTTGGCTCTTCATTCTAAGGTGCTCAATAAGTTTTACCAGAAGCTTAAATTCCAGTCCAAATACAATTTGTCTTACCAATCTACCGATACCGAGTTGGGCATCTCACTTAAAAATGCCAGCTGCGGGGAAGACATCATCAATGCCATGGGGCTGTGTAATTTTGGGTTTTACTTAGGCCCCACGGTTCCCTTCGTGGATTGGATAAATGCCACTACCGGATGGGATAATTCTCTGGACGATTACCTGCTCGTTGGTCAGCGAATTAAGACCATTAGGCACGCATTCAACCTGCGCGAGAATATTGATGTTCCCAAAATTCGGATGCCCGAGCGCGCTAGAGGAAACCCAGCCATGAAAGATGGCCCAAATGCATACAGCCCAAACGTTTTGATGTGGGATGATGCAAAAAAGGCCTACTTTGCAGCCATGGAGTGGGATCCAGAAACATCAATTCCCCTAAAAGCAACGTTGGATAAGCTAAATTTACCGGAGGTAAAAAAGGAGATCTACGGATAACTGTAGGGCTAATAATAAACTACCGACACTGACCAAATGGTTTGTGCCGGTAGTTTTTCTATTTTTTGGTTGGTTAATCTTTTTCGATTTGAGCTACTTAACCGGGGCAACATCCAAAACCACAAATGTTCCCGGCTTAATCGCAGGTCGTTTATGGCCTTCGGTGGGAGCTGCCTCGTATTCGGCTACGGAGAGGTAGAGATGGTGGCTGCCCTTATCCACGGCAATGGTGCGGGCACCGCGCTGAGTGGGTATGGCCTCCATAACCTTAAAGCTGTTGGCATTCTCCTCCTGCACCACAGTAATGGTTCCATCGCCGTTGGAACTGTATGCACGGCTAAGCATGGGGTCAAAGGCAACACCATCACAATGCTCACCAATGGGTAGGGTAGCCACCACCTTACCCTCAATGGCATCGGAAACCACCATCAGTTTGTTGCTACAAACGCTGAAAAGCCTGTGGGTTACATTGTCCAAAGCCAACCCACTTGGCTCCTCACCCGGTGCAATGGACCAGCGCTGAACAACCTCAAAGGAAACAGCACTTATTACGTTAATAACGCTTTTATCCTCAATGTTCACATAGATTTTTCCGGCACCATCCGTTGCCGAAAACTCAGGCTTGCCATCCAGCGGAATGGTTGCAAGCACCTTGTTGGTTTTGGCATCGATAACCGTTGAGGTGTTGCTACCGCCATTGAAGGTAAACACCTTCTGCGAAAACTGATCGTAGAGGATGGCGTCGGGATTCTTGGCAGGAATCTTCACCGTTTCAATCACCTGAAAAGTGGTGAGGTCGAAAACGGTTACCGAGGAGTCGCGACCGTTGCTGGTAAAGCCCTTATTCAGGTCGTCGGCAATGGCAATTCCGTGGATTCCCTTGGTATCGGGAATGGTTCCAACCACCTTGCCCGTTTTAAGGTCGATGGCCTGCGCCATGGTGAAGTGAGAAATAAATAGTAAACCATTTGCCTGGTCAACGGTGAGGTAATCCCAGCCACCATCGCCCTCAACCGAAATTTTATTTACGACGCTGTAGGTTGATTGGGCACTGGCCATCATGCCGATAAGTAGCAAGGCTGCTAAACTTAGGCAAAAAGAAAAGTGTTTCATTGTATCGATTTTAGGTAATATTTGGGTTAAAATGAGTTGTAATATTAGACAATACTTGCGAAAATTTATTGTGCCTTTCAGCTAATTAGTTTTAAAACATACTGAATATGAGCATATAAAAATCAAACTCGCAGAATTATCCACCATCAGCCTTAAGCCTTGCTGCTTTACATAACCTTTTCATTGACATGGAGAAAAAACTATAAGATTTTGGATTGGTGGAGTGAAAGTTAAGCCACATCAAAATGATTCATTCAATGCTTCTGCATTTTCGTATTAAAGTTAAAAGTTGAATCTGAAGAAACTTTGTAGTTTTCAGGTATACATTACCCACGATTACCAACAAGGAGACAACAATTTGAAACGACCAAGACTCTCAAGCAATTGTAAACACAGTTGAAGTAACTTCTAAAATAGTATATTTGTTTTTTGCATAGTAAAGTTAGGTTGCTGATGCACCGACGTTCTAGCTTTGATCTAAAGATTAGTAATATGCAAGCTGATTTAGCCTCCATTCAGAATGAACTCCAGCTGCGAGCCACCAGCCTTGCTGAGAAGATTGTTGAAAGGATGTAGGCCTCCAATCCAGCCTACTGGAGTAAATTTGGAACTCAGGGTAAAATACTCAGCCTAAGAGACACAGGTTACCACCTTGCATACTTAGCAGAAGCTGTTGGATCCAACAACATCGAGATTTTTTCTACCTATGTGGCATGGGTCAAAAAACTATTTCTTGGACTAAGGCTCGACGATGATGTGATGGTCAAAACGCTCGAGGCTACACGGTATGTGATACTACATGAGCTACCAAAGGAGATGTCTGAGTTAATCAATAAGTTTGTCGATTCTGGAATTGTTGAACTTATGCAACCCACTGCAGAATCAGAATCATTCATTTCACTTTCCAGCCCCTTGGGGTACCTTGCTACCAGCTATACTAAAGCCCTTTTATCTGGCGATAGGCGCACCGCGAGTAAGCTGATCATGGATGCCATAGGAAAAGAAACCTCAATTAAAGACATTTACCTTAACGTATTTCAGCAGTCTCAATATGAAATTGGACGCCTTTGGCTCGACAATAAGATTTCGGTGGCCAAAGAGCATTTTTGCTCCGCAGCCACACAACAAATAATGTCACAAATTTATCCGCTCATCTTCGCGCAGCAAAGGATAGGGCAATCTTTTGTTGCTGCTAATGTAGGAGATGAGCTGCATGAAATTGGGATACGAATGGTTGCCGATTTTTTTGAAATGGAGGGTTGGGATACCTACTACCTTGGTGCTAATACACCAGCATCGAGCATCATCTCAGCCATTAAGGAAAACAACGCTGCCATGGTGGGATTATCCATTGCCATTCCCCACCATCGAACTGCGCTAAAGGAAACCATAATCAAAATTAAGGAGGCAACCCATGGAAAGGTAAAGGTGCTAATTGGAGGCGTTGCCATAAATAGCAGCTCAGTAAACTTGAACGAATTCCAAGCCGATGGCTACGCTCCCGATGCCCAAGGAGCAGTTGATATTGCAAATAAACTTATGGAAGTATAGGGCTATGAACAAAGTTCTTGGATGTGCTTTTCTATGCAATGAAAACGGGGCCATTGAGCAGGTGCTAAGAGATGATTTTAGCCTAGCTGGAAAGAGTAGTGTTGGAAAGTTGTTTCCGTCATTGTTTACCGCTGAAACAAGCACTACTGCGCTCGATTTGGTGTTTGAAATCAAAGTGAAAAACATCGCCTTTGATTACCAGCTCGATGTTCTCGTGGATGGGATTATCAAATCACTCTATTTTTTTGGAGTTCATCTCAATGCTCAGCTGCTCATAATTGGAGCCTATAACCAAAAAGAAGCTGTGGCATTTGCCGATCATATGCAGCAAATAAATAATGAGCAGGCAAATTACATTAGGCAGCTGCTCAAAAGCAATGTTGCAATAAGCCAGAACATTAATTTGCAGGAAGAAATAAGTTCTGAAATCGAAACGGAAAAGCTTTTCAATGAACTTTCGGCGATAAATAATGAGATGGCCAACCTCCAACGAGAACTCAATAAGAAAAATACTGAACTCAACCGACTCAACGAAATAAAAAACCAATTTATAGGTTTTGCAGCGCACGATTTGCGTAACCCTTTGGGGATAATCTCTACTTACTGCGAAATTCTTATGGAGGAGATGGATGATACACTCTCTGAAAAGCACCGCCGCTTCTTAACGGCTATATACTCCTCTAGCAAGTTCATGCAATACTTAGTAGAAAACCTTCTCGATTACAACAAGATAGAATCAGGAAAATTAAACCTTAACCTAGAATCCTTCAATCTGGTGGAGTTGGTAACAACAATCTATCATAAAATGAAGGTAATTGCTGACCAGAAGAAAATATCGTTGCATCTTGATTGCAATTTAGCGGACATTCGAGCTATTGCTGACAGAGGAAGGATTGAGCAGGTGGTAAACAACCTTTTAACCAATGCCATTAAGTTTTCTTACCCTGAAAGTGAAATCCGGCTTGCCTTGGAAGAAAAAAATTCGGAAATAATAATTGCCGTTGAAGATCACGGTAAAGGGATTAGCACAGTCGATCAGAAAGAACTATTTACCCCATTTCAAAAGAATGCATCCAAGGGCACATCGGGTGAAAAGGGAACTGGTCTTGGCCTTTCAATTGTAAAACGGATTGTGGAAGAACATAATGGTAGGATATGGGTGAAAAGTAAAGTGGGCAAAGGAACGATATTTAGTATCTCCATTCCCAAAGAGGAATCCCCGCAATGATAACCAAAGCACCATTGCGGTTAAGGAAGAGTAATAAATAAGCTACTCAACAATATGATCAGTTAGAACAAAAAGTTGGTGGTGCGTATTTTGAAAAATAATGAATTAACATTCTTAGCAGTCAAAAGGTAGCCCATTATCGGTTCAAAAACAGAATTTGTGACATGCCCTAATCTTGGCATTCAGTATCTCTTTCCATTATCTGCTTCATCATTCGACAATACTGAAGTCACTATTGTCCGGTAAGCATTTGTTGATCCCTTACAGGGAACTTGAATCAAATATTGGTATGCTGTTTTACAATACTTAATCCCTGCCTTGCCGTCAGGCTGGCGCTATGCGGAAAATTCTCCGTAGGATCGATCCGTCAGCCGCCGGACAAGGATATAGTTTTGTAGAGAAAGTAGCCCCTGTTTTTTACGTACCTCGTAGAGCCTGCCTCACCGACAGGCAGGGTTTAACAATTTTATGCAATACAGGAAAAATTAAGTTTTTTCCCCGGACAGTAGTGATACTGAAGTAATAAAACTATTTTATATTTTCCATTGCTTCAATGGTGTGAAGAAAACACTAATCCTGCATTAAAATTATCAGTCATCAACTTTATCTAGCTGTATTTCAAACAACTAATTAAGTTTTTTCTATATAAACATCCCTTGAATAATTTAAAATTCATAAATAATGTTAACGCCATAACTATTTTTATAACAAGAGAATAGCGGAACCAAAAATTAACTTCCTTTACAGTCCATTATTGCCCTACTCATAATAAAACAAACATTTGTTAATCATTGCGTTAAATGATCAAAAAGAAGATCGCTGTTGTGTTCGGTACGCGCCCCGACACCATAAAAATGGCACCTATCATTCTGGAACTACAAAGAAATTCTGAATTTTTCGACGTATTACCCATTGCCACGGCACAACACCGCCAGATGCTCGATCAGGTGCTGGAGGTTTTTAACATTAAGCCCAGCTACGACCTCAACATCATGGCTCCCAAGCAGACGCTTGCCAGCCTAACAGCCAAAATTGTAACTGGCTTAGACGAAATTTTTGAAAAGGAGCAGCCCGATATGGTTTTGGTTCAGGGCGATACCACCACCACCTGCATTGGCAGTTTGGCCGCCTTTTACCGCCAAATACCGGTTGGACACATTGAGGCCGGACTCCGCACCAACGACAAAAACAACCCATTCCCAGAGGAGATAAACCGACGCATAACAGGCTGTATAACCGACCTTCACTTTGCTCCCACCGAAACGGCTAAACAGTCGCTTCTACTTGAAAACACAAATCCTAAGAATATTTTTGTTACTGGCAATACGGTTGTTGACGCACTTGAGTATTCGGTTAAGGATGGTTACGAATTTGCCGTTCCCGAACTGAAAGCCATCATCGATGAGAACAAAAAGATAGTGCTCATCACCATGCACCGGCGCGAGAATTGGGGTAGCCCGATGGAAGGTGCAGCTAGGGCCATTAAACGCCTAGCAGTTAAGTATCCTGAGCTGAACTTTGTTTTTCCTCTTCACAAAAACCCCATTGTGAGGGAAGCGGTGGTGCCCATTCTTGAGAATACAGCAAACATCAAACTCATTGAGCCACTCGATTACCTTGACTTTGTGAACACCATGGCCAACTCGTTTCTCATCCTGACCGATTCTGGCGGCGTGCAAGAAGAGGGGCCACACTTTGGTATTCCAATTCTATGCCTACGCTCAGTTACCGAACGTCCCGATGCCGTTACATTTGGAACGGTAAAGCTGGTAGGGCTCGACGAGGAGGTTATATTTAACACCGCCAACATGCTCATCGAGAACAAGCTCGAATACGCTAAAATGGCCAATGCAACCAATCCCTATGGCGATGGATTGTCAGCCGAAAGAACCATTAAAATCATCAAAAACTACTTCGGAATGGCAAGTGAAACCGTTGAGGAGTTTAATCCATCTAAGTAATTTTTGCCAAGAAATTAACAAACACAACTCTCCGTTACTATGAGAAAACTGCTCCTGTGCCTCCTCATGCTTCTTTTTGCTGGAAGTGTGTTCACCGCTTATGGACAAACCATTCCTACAAAAAAAGTGCTTGTACTATTTGAGGGCAAGTATGATTTAAATAATATTCCCACCGCCATGGGCCGCGAGATGGCCCAGCTACTTGGCCACTTTAAAACCGATGTAACCGTAAACGGTATAGCCGGGTATAAGGCCCATGAAATTGCCAAGTATGACTTCGTTTTTTACATTGGCTTCACCGCCGAGGACCAGGTTCCGCAAGCATTTAGCAACGATGTGCTTGCAACCAGTAAACCTGTGATTTGGATCAATACCGGCTTTAAGAATTTCTCTCAAAATCCTGCAGTTGCCAAACGCTATGGCTTTACTGTTTCATCCTATGTTGAATCATCGCCCTACACCGAAGTCAAGGCAGGAAACGACATCTTCACCAAGGGTACCAATGACATCAATATTGTAAAGATTATAGACAAAAAGAGGGTATCGGTTTGGGCAACGGCTAATCCCGAAAAGGGGATTGCCACCCCTGTTCCTTACATGGTGCAGTCGGGCAACCTCACCTACGTTGCTGATATGCCGTTTTTGGGTGCTACCGAAACTGACCGTTACCTCTACTTTGCCGACAAGTTGCACGACATTCTTGGTGAAAATCACCCCACCAATCACATGGCAATTATACGAATTGAGGATGTTACAGCCCTGAATAACCCCAACGAGCTTCGCGACATTGCCGACTACCTTTCAGAGCAGGGAATTCCATTCCTAGTGGGCGTAGTTCCCATATACGTAAATCCTTCGGAAGGAAGGTATGTGAAGCTCTCCGACCGACCCGAGTTGGTTGATGCACTAAAATATATGGTTCGAAACGGTGGATCCATTGTTATGCACGGGGTAACCCACCAGTATAAGGGGGTTTCCACCGATGATGCTGAATTTTGGAACATGACCGCCAATCAACCCATTGTGGGTGAAAACGTGGAGGACTTTTCTAAAAAAATTGAGCTGGGCCTCAACGAATTTTACAAGGACAACCTCTTTCCCATTGCGTGGGAAACGCCCCACTACATGGGAACCGTCAAAGCCTATACCGCCATTGCCAAATACTTTGGTACAGCGGTGGAGCAGCGTATGGTGATTGACAATTACGACTACGGACAATACTTTCCCTACATCATTCAGAAAGATATTTATGGAGAAAAAATATACCCTGAAAACCTGGGTTATGTTCCGTTAAGCCCATCAATCGACACCAGTATGGTGGCGGTAAACCGTATAATTAAAAATGCCAACGCCATAAAGAAGGTTAGGGATGGTGTCGCCTGCGCCTTCTTTCACCCTTTTCTAGACATCTCACTGCTGAAAAAGTTGGTTACAGGAATGAAGGCGGATGGGTTCAATTTTATTGACCTGAGGGAAGATAACAACTGGGTGAAAATGCCCGATAAAATCACCCTAACCGGGGCGGGCCCAAAATCGTATGAGCTCACACTTAATGAGTCGTTCCTCAACGAGCGATACTTTAACGAAAGGTCGGAGATAGTTAAGCAGGTAACAAGCGATCAGCGCTTCAACGGTAAAGTTACGAAAGATGTAACCCTTACCAAGGGTGAATTGTATGTTGCCGAAGGTGCTGAGTTTCACCTCAAGGAGCCAACCTTTATGGACAGGATGGTGCAGAAAACCAAGACCTACATTGCCAACGAAACCGGCAACGACAAATGGAAGGGGGCACGGGTCGGTGTATGCTGGAACCCTCAGGCTCGAGGAGCATTCTACAACGATCAGGCATCGCTAGTCTCCATTTTCAAGAGTCTGAACATTAACGTCGACACCATATTTGTTGGAAAAGATGACATACAGTACGATGGCGAAAATCTATTAGTAGTTCCATATATCTCCGTCGATTCACTTTCCTATTTTGAAAAGCAAAATATTCTTCACTTTATCGAGAAAGGTGGAACCGTAATAACTGATGGGAAAAATAAGCTAATTGAGGCATTGGGGTTCACTTTTCTAAACTCTGACATACCAATCCACCAAATAAGGGATAGCTACTATCCAGAGGAGATAATTAACTGGTATGAGGGAGTTAGAGCACCAAAATTTGAGACAACCGACGATGATGAAGTATTCTCAGAAGATGCGGTAACCGGTCTTCCTGTGGCTATTGGTCGTAAGATTGGAAAAGGCAAGGTGATTTATTTTAGCACGCTGTTCGATCCCTTATCGGCAGAAGGCTATAGCCACTTCCCCTTTGTAATGGAGTATATCAAACGATTCTTCCATCTACAACCCGTGGTGAAACGTGAAAATCTTGATGTTTACTTTGATCCTGGGCTACGCCAGAACAGCAGCGTAGAGAATCTGATTAAAATGTGGACGAAGGAGGGCATTAGAACCATCCATGTTGCCGGATGGCACCAGTACCCCAAGTATGACTACGATTACAAGCGTATTATTCGCCTAGCACACGCCAACGGAATGCTTGCATACGCTTGGCTTGAACCACCCCAAGTAAACCAGAAATTCTGGGAGCAACACCCCGAATGGCGAGAGAAGAACTACCTAGGCAAGGATGTTCGCCCATCGTGGCGCTACCCCATTGCCCTTACTGATGAAACTTGCCTGAAGACTGCCATCAAGGACTACATGGATTTTCTAAAAAAATACAATTGGGACGGCGTAAACCTTGGAGAGGTATACTTTGAGGCAGGAAAGGGTTTCTCCGAGCCAGAAAAGTTCACCCCAATGCATCCATCGGCTCGTGCCGAATTCCAAAGAAAGTATGGCTTCGACATGAGGCAAATCTTCAACAAGCAATCGGAATACTACTGGCAAAAAAATCCTGAGGCAAAGGCCGACGTAGTTAACTACCGGGTGAATAAAATTGCAGAAATCCATGATAAGTTTCTCAAAGCCATCGACGATTACGCCAAGACAAGAAATGGCTTTGGAGTAATTGTCACCTTCATGGATACTCACTTTTCTCCAGAAATAATGACTTACCACGGCGCCAGTTCCGAAAAGATGCTGGAACTGCAGAAAAAATACCACTGCTACCTTCAGCCTGAAGATCCCCAGAGTATGTGGTCGACCGACCCACAGCGCTATGCCGAAATGGGCAAATACTACGCAGAAAGGATGGCAGAGCCTGAAAAGCTAATGCTCGACTTAAATATTCTCCCATTCCGAGATAAGAATCAGGTTACTCCGTTCCCCACGCTTATCCAAACTGGCATTGAAGCATTCCAGATGGTTAATTCTGCCGCAATAGGTGCGCCAAGGTTTACAATCTATAGTGAGGCAACCTGCAACCCACAGGACATGTCCTACTTTTCGTACGCCAGCTCTGCACCGGTTAAGTACGAATACACCCAAAATGGCTACATAGTAAACTCACCCTACTCCTTTGTGCTTCAGCTGCCAAGCTCTGTAAAGGTAATTCAGGTAGATGGTGAAGATGTGATTGGCTATCGTGAAAATAACTTTTTAATACCAGCTGGCGATCACAACATTACTGTATCGGAGAATTCCTCTGAATTTTCGACGGTGGAGCTTCAGCCTCAACTGCTCTCCTTTACTGGCAACCTGATGGACATAAAGTATGATATGCGACAGGTGAACTTCAGCTACACCAGCTACGAGCGAGCCTACGCCATGTTTAATCGCGAACCAACAGCAATAACTCTTGATGGCAAAGATTACCAGTTTAAAGTGCTTACCGGAAACGATGGTTTCGCGGTAATGCTACCTAGCGGTAACCATAAGGTTGAAGTGGTTACTGGTGATAAGTTTACCTACAACATTAACCTTACCAGCTTGTGGTCCATTAGTGCCATAGCTATCTATGGCTTTATGGCGGTATCATTACTGGTTATCATGTATTTAGCGCTAAAATTAATGCGCAGAAGATTGGAAAAAAATTGATTTAAAAAACGCCCTAAAACATAATCTATGTCATTTATTGAGGTAATATTCCTTGTAAGCGTTATTCTAATCTGGTTCATGATTGCATACCAGTTCATCTTTAGCGTTTATGGTTATATCAACTATGTGAAGTCATTGCTGGAGAAGAAAAAAATCGACAATGAGGAGTATACTGAGTTTCCTTCCTGCACCATTCTTATCCCGGCACATAACGAGGAAAAGGTAATCTCCTACACCATTGAGGCCATGCTTAACCTTAAATACCCTAAGGATAAGCTCAAGATTATGGTGATAAACGACGGTTCGAAGGACCGCACCAAGGAGATAATCGAAGGGTATGCTGCCAACGATTCGCGCGTAGTGCTTTACGACGTGCCGGTAGGACAAGGCGGTAAAGGCAAATCGCGAGCCCTCAACCTAGCCATTAAGCAGGCCAAATCGGAGGTGATTGCCATTTACGATGCCGACAACACTCCCGACCCCATGTCGCTGCACTATTTAGTGATAAATCTGATGTCGAATAAGGAGTATGGTGCGGTAATCGGAAAGTTCCGCACCGTAAACAAGGCTCGCAACCTGCTCACCCGGTTTATCAACATCGAAACCCTCAGCTTTCAGTCGATGCTGCAGGCCGGGCGCTGGCAGATGCACAACATTGCCACCCTTCCAGGAACGAACTTTGTGATGTGGAAGTGGCTGATAGACGAGCTCGATGGCTGGGATGAGGAGGCGCTCACAGAGGATTCCGAGCTCAGCATCCGCATTTATGAGCTAGGCTACAAAATTAAGTTCTGCCCCTACGCCGTAACTTGGGAACAGGAACCTGAAACGTGGAAGGTGTGGATAAAGCAGCGCGTTCGTTGGGTACGAGGCAACAACTACGTAATTGCCAAATTTTTCAGGAAGATTCCCCACTTTAAAAACAAGCGATTGGGACTCGACCTATTCTATACCATGGCGCTCTACTACATCTTCTTCTTTGCCATCATTATTTCCGATATTCTATTTGTGCTCAGCCTGCTCAGCATTATCACAATTCCGCTACCCGGACCTTACTCCGTAATTTGGGTGATGGCCATAGTGCTGTTTATGTTTGAGATTACGCTGGCCATATCATTCGATAAGGAGGATACGCCAAGGAATATTGCACTAATTCTGATAATGTATTTTACCTACTGTCAATTGTGGATATTCATCATGTTTAAGGCCTTCTACATCGATAACATTAAGAAGGAGGGGAACGTGTGGGATAAGACGGTGCGATTCGACGTACAACCAAAAAAGAAGCCAATAGCAAACGCATAAACGGTAGAGAAACAGAAATCGAGACATTAGCCAGCTCACACTTTACAAGTTAAAGTGGGGCTGGCTTTTTTGGTGACAAGAGACTAGGTTACAAGGTAACTAGTTATTAGTTGGAAGATGTGCGGTTGTCTCCTGCCTCCCTAATTCTTCTGTTTGACTCTATGTAGCGAGGAATGAGAAATGAGAAACAAGAACCAATCCGTCAAGTCCAATCCTCTAACAACCTAATCCCCTATCCACCTATACACCTCCATACCGACATTAAAATTCAGTTATAAAAAAGATGTATTAAAAAAATTATTAAATTCGTTTAACCATTCCAAGCTATAAATCGATCATCAACCTATCTATGAGATGAATTCCTTTACAATCAAACCAACCTACCTCCTTACTTTAACGATCTTCCTCCTATTAAGTAATTTGGTGAGCGCCCAAATGATTTCGCCGCTGCCAGATACAACAACAGCGAAAGTTAAGAATCACCTCGCTCCTGCCTCACAAAACGACACCGTTGGCAATACCATAACCCTTGATTCCAAAGATTTTAACCAGGGGTTCATTGTATCGCCGGAGGAGCTTATACTAGGAAAGGTAGCCGGCCTAAGAATAACCTCCAACAGCGGAAAACCGGGTGACGGATTTACCATTCAAAACCGGGGCATCAGCACCTTTTTAACCGACAATAGCCCGCTTTACATTGTGGACAATGTTCCCATTGTAAACGGATATATCAACATAAACCCCAACGACATTGCCACCGTTACGGTGATTAAGGACGCTTGGGCCGTGGCACTCTATGGCGACAGAGCGGCTCACGGGGCCATTGTAATCACCACAAAAAGGGGAACCAAGCAGCTGCATGTAAGCTACTCCGGTAAGTTGGGCGTGTCGAACCTACCTAAGCAGGTGGAGGTTTTTTCGGGTGATGAATTTCGAAGCATCGTTACAGACCACTTCTCAAGTGACCCCACAGCCATAAGCCTACTTGGAGGTGCGAACACCAACTGGCAAAACGAGATTTACAGAAGCGCCATTAGTCAGGACCATCACGTGGATGTTTCTGGCTCCGTCAAAGATATCCCATACCGTGTTGCAGTTGGCAGGACCAACCAAGATGGTATTATTAAAACATCGAGCTACAACCGCACCACAACCTCCGCATCCCTCGATCCAACCTTCTTCGACAATCACCTTAAAATTAGCATTACATTTAGTGGAATATTTGGTAAAGAAAGAATTGCAGACGAAAATATAGTTAGGAGAGCACTTCAATTTGACCCAACTCAACCCGTTATTAATAGCGACGGTAGTTATTTTGGCTATAGTGGTTTTCCTTCAATATATTCTAATCCGGCTGCTCTGCTCCACTTTACTGATAACAGGCTAAACTCCGACCGCTACATAGGTAACATTTCGGTAGACTACAAGCTGCATTTCTTTCCCGATATGCGGGTAGCGTTCAGCTATGGCGAAGATTACCTTAACACAAAAGACCATGAGGTGGTTGATACGGCTTTAGTTTATTCTGGATCCTTAACCAAAGGGAGCATTCAGCAAACAAACCAAACGCTAAAGAGCAAAATATGGAACCTATCGGCCACCTACTCCAAGAGCATCGAAGCGCTTTCGAGCCAGGTCAATTTGGTGGTTGGCACTTCCAGAACCACCAGTTCATTATGGGGTAATGGCTACCAGTATAGCATTGTTCCTCAAGCCTTACAAGATACATCAGCCTTTGGCTTTGAATCGAGCCTTATCGCCACATACTTTCGGTTGGGTTACTCCCTGAAAAACAGGTATTTTTTAAACTTTTCCTTACGCAATGAGATTGACGCTCGGTACGCAGACAATAATAAAATTAACCATGCCTTCACTGCCTCGCTGAATTGGAAACTAAAAGATGAGTCGTTTTTAAGAAATAACAATACCATTTCCACGCTAGACCTCCGAGCAGAATATGGAGTTTCAGGTTCAAACTGGCAGTTCGGAAGCTCATTTAATGCAACCGTTACCCCAGATTTAGCACCTGAAAAAATTACCACAAAATCTGTTGGTATCGATTACGGCCTCTTTAATAACAGGATTCAAGGCTCCATCGATGTATACTCCAAGACCGGAGATAACCTGTTTGTAAGAACTCCCAACCCTCTCAACCATTACTTTGTATACAATACGGGCAAGATAAAAAATAGCGGAGTTGAGTTAAGCATAAATGCTATACCTCTATCCAACAAGGATTGGCATTGGGAGTTTGGATTTAATGCCGCCGTCAACCATAATAAAATCGAGAGATTGATTGATAATGATGAGGCCAACAGCTTCATTGGCCTACCCGATGGTCCCGCTAATATGTCGATTAATGTTCTTATGCAAACCGTTGGCTATCCCATAAACTCCTTCTATGTAAAGCAACAGGTATACAACACCAGTGGAAGCCCACTTGAAGGAATATATGGAACTGGTTTACGCCACTACCATAAGTCTGAGCCCGATTGGATAATGGGCGTTTCGTCGCAGCTCAGCTACCGGAATTGGGATTTTGCATTCTCCGGTAGATTAAACCTCGGAAATTACGTTTACAACACTGTTGCCGCCGACAACAGCTACGACATTATATATTGGGGGCAGGCTTACCTCACCAACGTCAACAAATCGTTGAATAAAACTAAGTTTGAAAGCAGACAATACCTTTCCGACTACTTTGTTGAAAACGCCTCCTTCTTCCGCATGGACTACATTACACTTGGTTACTCATTTAAAGATGTGTGGAACAGCAAGGCTGCAATTAGGTTATCAGCCACCATTCAGAACGCCTTTGTAATTACCAACTACAGCGGCATAGATCCAGAGGTGGCAACTGGAATAGACAGCTATAGCTATCCTCGTGCTAGTACATTCTCGTTGGGGCTGAATATGATCTTTTAAGCGTGTAAAAACAGAATAAGATGAAAACTATTGGACTAATTGGTGGGATGAGCTGGGAATCGTCGCTGGAGTACTACCGAATTATTAACGAAAAGGTGAAGGAGAAGCTGGGTGGCTTGCACTCGGCCCAGTGCCTGATGTACTCCGTGGAGTTTGACCAAATTCAGCATCTTCAGCATATTGGCGATTGGGACAGGCTCACCCAAATTATGGTTGATGCCGCCCAGCGGCTCGAAAAGGGCGGTGCCGAATTCGTGGTAATATGCACCAACACCATGCACCGCATGGCCAATGAGGTTCAGGCAAGCATCAGCATTCCCATTCTCCACATTGCCGATGCTACGGCTCAGAAGGTTGCCGCCAAGGGCATTACCAACGTTGGGCTGCTGGGAACAAAGTTTACCATGGAGCAGGACTTCTACAAGGGGCGCCTCACCAAAAAGCATGGTATTGCCGTGACCATTCCCAACGAGGAGGAGCGTAACTGCGTCCATGATATTATTTACAACGAGCTATGCCTAGGCCAAATCAACCAACCATCGAGGGAGCGCTACCTGCAAATTATTGATGGGCTTGTGGCCAACGGTGCCCAGGGCGTAATTCTGGGCTGCACCGAGATTCCGCTGCTGGTGCATCAATCCGACGTTACCGTTCCAGTATTCGATACCACCCGTATCCACGCCGAGATGGCGGTGGAGTATGCGCTGGGGTAGAATTGTACCACTTCAAAATAGAATCATCAACAGGTGGTTTTGCCATTTGCTTCTTTCAGCATAACTTATCCATAGGAATAATAAAACAATAAAATGAAAACCAGGATCTCAATTTTCATTGCAGCACTTTCACTAGTAACAGTCGGTGTTGTCTATCTTGTTAAGCTAGACTGGAAAACAACATTTCCTCGTTTTGAGCCTTCCTATGATATGGATACCACTTTCACAAGTAAATGCGGCCTAAATTTGTTGAAAAACCAGATCGAAAACGATCTTAAACTTAAGGCGACATACTATTATCAGCATGATAGCATTTCCGTATACCAGTATAAAGATTCTACAAGTATTACGATAATAAAGAATGCCAACTTCACTAAAGAAAGTATTGCCAACATTCTTTATTCTGGTTACGCGACGAATTACCTTAACCTAGATCCCGTAGCACTTATAGAACATATTTGGAGGGATAGCACCTTTATTAGCTTTAATCCTAACAAAGGAGCCGGTGATCAGCTGATTTTTAAAATAAGCCCCTCAACCAAGGTCGCTGAAATTAAAAACGTTAATTATCTTAGACAATTTAGTATTACCGGGGACTTTATATCCATTTCAACTGGAAACTCTATTGGCTTTCTAAATCTCACTCTTAACAAAAAGGGCGCTAAAGAAGAATTGTTGTTTAAGCAGTTATGCGACACAGTTTATCTGATTATTATTGCTCAAGACAGTAATGACCCTAAGAACTATGCCACCGAATTACTAAATTAATGAGACGATGAGCAGCAGTGAAAACTATTCTGCCTCAGGAATCATCAGCTTTGAGGCGTTTTTTGAAGGGATTAAAAATTATAGTAGATACACCGCACGAAAATCAGCTGGATTTATTGTTTTTCAGGTTGTGTGGTTTTTCTTTTGTGCCTATGAAATAGGTCAGGTAAAGGACATGGGAATTTTAAGTTTTGTTTTAATATTTATCACGGCCTTTATTGGATGGATGCTGATAATAAGACTCGTTCTGTTTATGGGTTTCCTAAAACCATTTAGTAGGCGTAGTTGGATGCGCAAGTATAAAGCTAGCGATATAGATATTCACCTTACTTTTACAGAGGGATTGTTTGTTTTACAAAAGCCCTCAGCAGCCCCAATACCAATAAATCCAATGGAAATTTCCACAATAATTGTTGGAAAACAGGCCACCGTGTTGGTTGGAAAATCGAAGAAATTATTTATTGTGTCCAACGATATTGGGAATGAATTCAACAAACTGTTTCAGGAGCAATGCAAATCAGCAATTTGGGTCAGCAGTAATACCGGAAAGTAACAAACGGACGAACACCATACGGTTAACAGAAATTCATTTTACAGCCGTTGATTCATTGCGGTGCATGATTGCTGCATTGCAATGAACAACGATATAGCGTGCACTGCTCTTCCTCATGAAGGTGTACCCTACACAGCCCTTAAGTTTTCGGTAATTAGCGGAAACCACGTTTTCGCTTATCAACAAAAAAAACGAAACAACCCCATACAACGCTCGAAGCAGATTCCTTGAACCTCACAATGGAATAGTGGGACCATGCCCTCACCTGTGATGATTAGGAAACCCTGATATACCAAATAATTGAGCCTTGGAAATAGTGCAATTACTCAAAGGTTAAGCCTCACTCCTCACCAAGAGAATGTGTGAATTACGTAACTTATTACCAAAGTTGTGTAACACTTATGGTTGCTTGGACAATTACTTTTGTAAATAGTTGGTTAATAACGTCTATCTTGAAATTATACATTAAGTACATGGTTAGTACTCGCTGTAAGATGGCGGTGAAAGATGCGTTGAAAAAGCTTCAGCTGCATTTTATCATTGTCGATTTAGGTGAGATAGAGATTATGGAAACGCTAACGCCGGAGCAACGAGAGCAACTTAAAATTGAGCTTGTCGGTTCAGGCCTCGAACTAATGGACGATAAGCGAGCTGTGCTGATTGAGAAAATCAAGAATGTAATCGTTGAAATGATTCATCACAGCGATGAAATGGTCAAGGTAAACTTTTCTGACTACCTAAGCGAGAAGTTAAATTACGACTATACCTATCTGGCCAACCTCTTTTCGGAGGTTCAAGGAACTACTATTGAGCATTTCGTCATAGCTCATAAGGTTGAGCGGATTAAGGAGCTTATCATTTATGATGAATTAAACATTACAGAAATTGCCTGGAAGATGAATTACAGCAGTGTTGCGCATCTATCCAACCAGTTTAAGAAGGTTACAGGACTTTCACCTTCACATTTCAAGCGATTGAAGGTTAAAAGGAGAAGTCCAATTGAGGATATTTGATTTTTTTAACTCCTGATGGAATCAAACAGCATTACCGACGGTGTCAAAACGAATAAAAATGGAAAGAACGAAGTCGCATGATTCTCACTATGCTAGCAGCCTATTAGAAGCTAGCTTGGGCCCGTTAATTACCATTAGCATCGAGGGTAAGGTCACTGATATGAATCAGGCCAAAGTGAATATTACAGGTGTAGCACGCGAAAAAATTATAGGTGCCAACTTCGTTGATTACTTCACTGAACCCCAAAAAGCAAGTGCTATTTGCAAGAAAGTATTTGCAAAAGGATCGGTTACTGACTCACCACTGACGTTTCGCCATATTAGCGGAAAACTAACCGATGTACTATTCAACGGATCGGTCTACAAAGACGATAACGGTAAAATCATTGGTGCGGTTTTGGTCGCCAGAGACATTTCCGAGCAGAAATGGGCAATAGAACTAAGAGTTGCCAATAAGGAGCTAGCCTTTCAAAATAATGAAAAAGAAAAAAGGGCACAGGAGTTAAGTGTTGCAAATAAAGAGCTGGCATTTCAGAACGACGAGAAGGAAAAACGTGCGGCAGAGTTAATCATTGCCAACAAGGAACTGGCATTTCAAAACGATGAAAAAGAAAAACGGGCCGCCGAACTAATCATCGCCAACAAGGAGTTGGCATTTCAAAATAATGAAAAGGGGAAACGGGCCGATGAGCTAATTATTGCCAACAAGGAGCTGGCATTTCAAAACGACGAGAAGGAAAAAAGGGCCGCCGAACTAATCATCGCCAACAAGGAGCTCGCCTTTCAGAACGATGAGAAGGAAAAACGCGCACAGGAGTTAACCATAGCCAACAAAGAGTTGGCCTTTCAGAACGATGAGAAGGAAAAACGTGCGGCAGAGTTAATCATCGCCAACAAGGAGCTCGCCTTTCAAAACGATGAGAAGGAAAAACGCGCACAGGAGTTAACCATAGCCAATAAGGAGCTCGCCTTTCAGAACGATGAGAAGGAAAAACGAGCGGCAGAACTAAGCGTTGCCAACAAGGAGCTGGCTTTTCAAAACGAAGAAAAAGAAAAACGAGCTGCAGAGCTAAGAATTGCAAACTATGCTAGAAGCCTCATTGAGGCAAGTCTTGACCCATTAGTTACCATAAGTACAATCGGTAAAATCACCGATATGAATCAGGCATTAGCCAACATAACCGGGATGAGCCGTGATGAGCTTACCGGCACCAACTTTTTCGATTATTTCACCGAAACGCAAAAGGCGCGTGAGGTTTATCAAGAGGTGTTTGCCAAGGGGTATGTTGCCGATTCACCCCTTACCCTTCGCAATAAGGACGGCAAACTCACCGATGTGCTTTTCAATGGATCGGTGTATAAAGACCATCAAGGAAATGTACTCGGCGTTGTTATTGTTGCTAGGGATGTTACAGACCAAAAGCGAATTGCTACTGAGTTGATTGAGGCAAAAGTTTTTGCGGAGCTAGCCACTGAACTTGCTGAAGAAGCAAAAAGAAAAGCCGAAAATGCCACACAAATAGCAGAGGATGCAGTGAAGGCCAAACAGCAATTTCTGTCGAACATGAGCCATGAAATTCGCACCCCCATGAATGCGATTATTGGTTTTACAAAAGTGGTGCTAAAAACGGACTTAACCGCAAAACAAAAAGAGTATTTAAAAGCCATAAAATTGAGTGGCGATGCATTAATTGTGCTCATCAACGATATTCTCGATTTGGCAAAGGTAAATGCGGGTAAAATGACTTTTGAGCAAATTCCTTTCAAGCTGGCTTCATCCATCTCAGCCATGGTTCATCTGTTTGAAACGAAATTTCAGGAGAAGAACCTAGAGCTTATCACCATATACGACCAAAAAATTCCTGGCGTGTTGGTTGGTGACCCGGTACGGTTGCACCAAATCATCATAAACTTGGTGAGCAATGCCGTTAAGTTTACATCTAAAGGCAAAATCACGGTAAAGGTAAGCTTGATTGGAGAAGATGATGAGAAAGCAACCATTGAATTTGCAATTATAGATACAGGAATTGGTATACCGGCAAATAAGATAGCCGATATTTTTGAGAACTTTCAGCAGGCTTCCAGCGACACCTCTAGACTGTATGGGGGAACAGGCTTAGGACTTGCCATTGTTAAACAACTAGTAGAACCACAGGGCGGAACCATAAACGTTGTAAGCACCATTGGTAAGGGTTCTACCTTTAGCTTTACATTACCCTTCCTGAAAACTAACTCCCCCGCCGAATTAGAATCAGAAAATGAAGTGCTGGACACCGAAATTAAAAACATAAAAGTATTGGTGGTTGAAGACATTGCACTCAACCAACTACTGATGAAAACGCTGCTGGATGATTTCGGATTCGATAGGGATATTGCCGAAAACGGGGAAATTGCCATCGAAAAGCTGCAAAACAAATCATACGATGTTATCCTAATGGACTTGCAAATGCCCGTTATGAATGGATTCGAAGCCACTGAATATATTCGCAATAAGATGCATTCAAAAATCCCAATCATTGCTTTAACCGCCGATGTAACCACCGTGGATTTAGCAAAATGCAAAGCGGTCGGCATGAACGATTACATCGCAAAGCCTGTTGACGAAAGATTATTGTATAGCAAGATAGTTGGGTTAGTTAAAAAAACTACCCCTATAACACAGAGAAAACCAGTGGGACAAGAAAAAGCGATAAGCAAAAAGATAAAATGCACTAACCTAGAATATCTTACCCAGCGGACTAAATCGAATCCTAAGCTGATGATGGAAATGATTTCACTCTATTTGGAGCAAACCCCAACGTTAGTTAAGGTAATGAAGCTTGCCTTGCAGGATCAAGATTGGAAATCGTTACACGCTGCCGCACACAAGATGATTCCGTCATTTTCAATCATGGGTATGAGTGTCGATTTCGAAAATATGGCACGACAAATTCAGGAGGATTCTATGGCACAGGAAAGCACAGACAGAATACAGGACTTTGTTATAAAGCTTGAAGAGGTAAGTGCGCAGGCTTGCAATGAGCTAGAGGAAGAGTTTAATCGGATTAAAAACTCAATCTCATGAAATAGCTCGATGTTGATTAACCACCAATCGCACATGACAGAATACTTGATCATTGCGAATTTAGATATCCTACAACAAACAAATTGACAAGAGGTGAGTAGTCACCTCTAACCTCATATAAGATTAAAAAACAGTGCGATGAAAAACGAAAATAAAATACACCTATTCCTTGTAGACGATGATGCTATGTTCTTAAAATTACTGGAAATTGAGTTCCTCCAGCATGCCGATTTTGCTATAGAAACATTCCCAACCGGAGAGCTTTGCATGGCGAACTTATCGCACAATCCCGATGTAATCATTCTGGATTATTTTCTCGACGGTATTGATAAAACTGCCATGAACGGATTAGCCACATTGGATAAGATAAAAACATTCAACCCCGATATTCCCATAGTCATGCTATCGTCCCAAGATAAAATTGATGTGGCCATTAACTGTATGCACCACAGAGCATTTGATTATGTAGTAAAAAGCGAAACCGCCTTCGTGCGCTTACAAAAAATTATTACTACCATCTTCCGCTACAAAAAAATGGAGAAGGAGTTGAGTTGGTATATGGACCGAATGTAATGTATAACGGACCACATACACGCAACCAAAGGGCATCAACCTTTTGAAATCTGATGCTTGGGCTATGGTAATGGATACATTTGAGATACTGTGATCTAGGCTTAATTGATATAGAGCGTTGCTTGGAAAGCGGCGCTTTTCTGTCTTATATGCAGTGGATTAATCACTTACAAACAAAGACATGTGAATCATGTAACTCTTTTAAAAAGTTATGTAACACTCCCTCCTACTCCGGTATCTATCTTTGTTTTATCAAAATTCATTAACTAATTCATAGAAAAGATGAAAGCAATAACGCTGTTAACAACCATTTCAATAGCCTCGGTTGTACTATTTACAGGATGCGAAAAAGATAGTACCGATTCAATAAATCCAATTGTAATTCCTGTTCAAACCATAGTTCAGAATACCGTATCACTTGCTGGTGCATCTAACTTCGCAGCTCTTTCAGGTTCAGCCATTACAAACACCGGAGCCACCATCATCACTGGTGATCTCGGTCTAAGTCCAGGTTCTTCGATAGGCGGTTTTCCTCCAGGAATTCTAAATGGAACATTGCACATCAATGATGCTGCAGCAAGCCAAGCAAAACTTGATTTAACAGCTGCCTATAATGATGCTGCCGGAAGAACTTCTACAGACATAGTAACGCTATCGGGCAACATAGGAGGACTCACGCTAACGCCTGGGCTATATATGTCAACTTCCTCACTAGCTATTTCATCGGGCGACCTCACATTTGATGCCCTAGGAGATGCAAACGCTGTCTTCATTATTCAAATTGCATCGAGCCTCACGACCACATCGGGTCGCAAAGTTTTCCTAAGCGGAGGCGCATCGGCAGCCAACATATTTTGGCAGGTGGGAAGCTCTGCAACATTTGGAACTACCTCAGTATTTAAAGGAACCATTATAGCAATGCAATCTATTACGTTCAACACGGGTGCAACGCTCGATGGAAGAGCCCTTGCAAGAACTGGTGGAATCTCAATGGAAGGTAATACTATAGTAAAGCAGTAATCACGCTCTATTCAGCAGAAGAGAATAATATCATCAAAGAGGCTGTCCAAATGGATCGCCTCTTTTTTATTTAAAATTATCATTAATTGTAGAGAATGGGAATTCTGCAACTAATATAAAAAGTTATGTAACACAAGCCTCTACTGGGTCACATATCTTTGTATTATCAAAATAATTAAACATCTTTAAAATAAATTATCATGAAACGAAACATTGTATTATCAATCTCAGCACTGGCTTTAGTTGGGTTAATGTCCAGCTGCGAAAAAACCATAAACTCCAACTCGCCTGCAGAGATGGCTTCGGCAGAAATGTCAACAGTAATGCCACAGCAAAATGTATCAGCCGATGGATTACTGTCACAGCAGAGTGCATTACCAACCGTAAACCTAGGCGTTGCCGGTGATTTTGCAATTCTCTCAAAGACAGGAATTACGGATGTTTATAAATCGGCCATTACAGGCGATATTGGATCAAGCCCAATAACCGGTGCAGCCATTCTTGTAAGATGTAGCGAAGTAGTGGGAACAATATACAGCGTTGATGCTGCGGGTCCACTGCCAAGTAGCGTTACTAATTCCACTAGGTTAACAACAGCTGTGGGTGATATGCAAACCGCCTACACTGACGCTGCCGGACGTGTTAACCCAAGCTTCTTGAATTTAGGTGCCGGAAACATTGGAGGCAAAACCTTAACACCAGGCCTCTATAAGTGGACCAGTGCTTTAATCATCCCTACAGATGTTACCATCTCTGGTGGCCCTAACGATATCTTTATCTTCCAAGTTGCCGGAACGCTCAACATGAGCTCAGCCGTAAGAATTACCCTAATTGGTGGTGCGCAGGCAAAGAATATTTTCTGGGTTGCTTCAGGTGCAGTAACCTTAGGTACTACCAGCCATTTCGAAGGTAACATACTTGGTCAAACAGGTATCAACATGCAAACCGGTGCTTCAATAAACGGACGTATGTTGGCACAAACAGCAGTAACCCTTCAAATGAATACTGTTAATAAACCTGAATAATTTATTAGAAGCAAAACATTTAAAAAAGGCGGCTCGATTGAGTTGCCTTTTTTAAATGTAATTCTAATTGACACCTAAACGTGTGAATCATACAACTTATTTACAGAGTTTTGCAACACACCTCAATACTTCAACACCTATCTTTGTAATATTAAATAATTCACCAATTTTAAATAAAAATAAAATGAATCTAAAAAAAATATTACCAGCAATAGCAATGCTAATCGCTGTTATAACCTTCGGTTGTAAAAAGGATGATAACAATATCAGCGTCAACCCAGAAGTTATATCATCAGCTCCAGCTGACAACACTGCAGATATTGCATTAAACAGTAAAGTCTCTGCAACTTTCAGTGTGGAAATGAATCCCTCTTCAATGACGGCTTCAAATTTCACATTACAACAAGGAACATCAATAGTTTCAGGAACGGTGGAATACGTAAATAAAACAGCCACTTTCACCCCCTCAGCAAACCTGGTTGCAAACGTTATTTATACTGCAACCATCAAATCAGGGGTTGCAGATCTATCAGGTAATACACTAACAAGTGACTATGTATGGAATTTTACTACAAGTGGCGTTGTGGACATCACAAATCCCACCGTTACATTGACCGCTCCGCTAAATAATGCCACTGGTGTTGCAAGCAACAAGGTCATTGCTATTACCTTTAGTGAAAACATGGATCCATCAACTATCAATGCGTCCACCTTCACCCTAATGCAAGGATCTACAGCTGTTTCGGGCACAGCAAGCTATTCAGGAAAAGTAGCAACATTTACTCCATCGAGCTTGATGACGGCAGGAGCAGTATATACAGCTAACATTTCAGTAGGAGCAAAAGACCTTGCCGGTAATGCACTTGCCACGAACACGGCAGTTGAGTTCACAATATCAAGCAGCACTGCAAATATGGCAGTGGTAGATCTTGGAGCTGCAGGCAACTATGTAATTCTTGCAAAAACGGCAATCAACAACATTTCTACATCAGCGGTTACTGGTGATATTGCTCTAAGCCCAGCTGCAACATCGTATATTACAGGATTTTCGTTGACTAATGCAACTGGCTATGCAACCTCTGCCCAGATAACCGGAAAGATATATGCAGCCGACATGGCAGATCCAACTCCAATCAACCTTACCACTGCCGTTGAAAATATGATCACAGCATACAACGATGCAGCCGGACGCCCATCACCTAATTTTTCAGAACTTGGTACTGGCAACATTGGTGGAAAAACCCTTACCGCAGGTCTATACAAATGGACTAGCACCGTTACCGTGCCTTCAGACGTTACCATTTCGGGTAGTGCGGATGATGTTTGGATCTTTCAAATTGCAGGTGACCTCGAATTGAGTCCTACAGTTATGATTACCTTAGAAGGTGGCGCACAAGCCAAGAACATCTTTTGGCAAGTAGCAGGTCAGGTTACCTGTGGAACAACCTCACATTTTGAGGGAGTTATTCTGTCACAGACAGGTATCAACTTCCAAACAGGAGCAACCATGAATGGTCGGGCGCTAGCTCAAACCGCTGTCGTTCTAGATGGAAATACAGTTACAGAACCTTAATAAACAATATGTATCAGCTTTTGAAGAGAGGCGGTCTAGCAAGATCGCCTCTCTTCATTATTCAAACACAAAAGGTTTGAATCATGTAACTTATTTGCAGAGTTTTGCAACAGATCCACTTACTTAAGAACGTACCTTTACACTATGCCATTCACCAATAAATATTCAGACATGAAAAATACAACAGAATTAAAGCTAACCTGGGCAGAGCAGAAAGGTAAACTCAAACAACGATTTGCCATTCTTACAGATAACGACCTAATGCTCAACCAAGATAATAAAGATGTGATGCTGGGCAAAATCCAGGTCAAATTGGGCAAAACAAAGGAACAGATTGACAAAATTCTGGAGTCGCTCTGAATACATCTCACCACAATGTCTCATACTCTAAAATAACGGATCAATTGATAAGCTAGATAATTGCAGAAACAGGCAGAGCTGGATCAAACGATGCATTAATTCAACATAGGAGAAGATGTGAATGACCTAATTTATTACAAAAGCTACGTATCACATCATCGATACAACAACCATACAATAGCTGTTAATGCATAAGAGACGCACGGTGATGCGTCTCTTTATTTGTACCCAATTCTCTAACTCCTTTGCCTCCTTAGTAACTTCCACTAAAGGCTAAGATTATTTCGGGTTGTTGATAGCTAGAATAGTCCGGGTATCAGAAATTTACTGCGCAATAGAAAGTTTCGAATGCCCCAGAACCATACATTAGATTTAGCCTTGTTGGTTACAGTAATTATTTAATATTGTCCAATTACTAGTGATGCGTTAACTTTAAAAAAGCAATCACAAATAATCTCATATCAATACATTACAGACGTTCTTTGATTTTTTGATTTGATTTGAAAGTAGCTTTGCAAGCTTAATTGTAAAGCTATGAATTCTGGTAAATATGTTTTTGCTCAACTGCTACAGTTTATTCCACGGTATGAATTTGAAAAATATGTGTCTACATATAGTGGGGACTTCAGAACCAGAGACCTAAATTGTTGGAATCAGTTCATACAACTCTTTTTTGGTCAGCTAACATCAAGGAATTCCCTTAGAGATATATGCACGTGTCTAAAAGCCCACAGGAACAAGCTGTATCATCTTGGCATTAAGCAATATGTAAACCAATCTACATTGTCACGGGCAAATGAACGTAGGGATTTTCGCGTTTTCGAAGACTTTGGCAATTACCTTATTCAACAGGTAAGACCAATATATGCCAGTGAACCAATTCCTGATGTTGATATTGAGAATGAAGTCTTTGCGCTGGATTCAACAACGATATCGTTGAGTCTTAAGCTATTTAGCTGGGCTCCTGGCAAGTATTCCAGAGGTGCTATAAAAATCCACACATTACTTGATTTAAGAGGAAGTATCCCTTCTTATATCTTGATTACAGATGGCAAATATCATGATAGCAATGTTCTTGATATACTTGCCCCAATCCCCAATGCCATTTACATTATGGACAAAGCATACATTGATTTTAAAGCGTTGTATCACCTGCATGAGTTGGGAGCTTTCTTTATTTCAAGAGCAAAGACTACCATGGACTATTCGGTGGTTGAAAGCAATCTCAATATCGACGAAAGCTCCGGATTAAGAAGCGATAAAATCATCGAGCTCAATGGATATAAATCAAAACAGCTTTATTCGGCACCATTACGGTTAGTTGAGTTTTTTGATAGTGAGAATGATGTAATTCTTACTTTCTTAACCAACAACCTTGATGCCTCTGCTCTTGAAGTGGCAAATCTGTATCGGAACAGGTGGCAAATCGAAGTGTTTTTCAAATGGATAAAACAAAACTTAACCATTAAAACACTTTGGGGGCACTCAGAAAATGCTGTAAACATACATGTTTGGGTTGCAATCTGCACTTATCTGCTAGTAGCAAAAGTTAAGCATGCGCTAAAAAGCAATCTCACCATCTATGAAATATTACAGATTTTAAGCATCTCAGTATTTGATAAAACCCCTATGCGAGAGTTGCTCACAGAATATCAAACAAATCAAAATATCAAAGAACAAAGAAATTTATTTAGTGACTAAATTTTAACGCATCAGCAGTATTGTCCAATATATAATTTTTCCATTCAGCTGCTATCATATCCAGTTCCGTATTATAAACAGCCTTAAAGCCTTCATCTATATCAGCATATTGATAAAATCTCTTTAACTTATCAATACCATATTTATCAATTAAGAATTTTACAAAAAGGCCTGATATAGGGTATGATAAACACTGTCCATTTTTATATGGCCCATTCCAGAATTCTATTTTTCCAGCTATTAAATCCTTTATTTCTAAATTGTCTTGAATTAATTTACAATCATTCGTAATTCGATCGGGATGCTGAAATAGTGCAAAAGACGAAGGAATACCTTCGTTAAAAAAAGCATTTGGACTTTTATAATTGTGATTAAATATAAAATGAACCCCTTCATGGATTAGCAACTCTTTATCTAACCCTACTGTATGAATTAGACTGTCAATCACTAATCCTCCAGTTGTACCAGGTTTTGGGTCACCACTGACTATATTTATCTCCAATTGATCCCAATGAATAAAGAATTTTAGTTTTTGAGACGGTTTCTTCACTTCATAAAGCCTGCAAAATTCATCAAACGAATCTATTAAAGAGTCAATTGAACCTTGAAATTGACTAATCGTTTTGTATTTACATGAGAAACAGGCTTCTACATATTCATTATCAATTTTTTGAGAATAGTTTACGTCTCTTATAAGTGCCAAATCAACAAGGCTATCTGATATAAATTTATTATCCTTTAAATTACCCAAATACCTCATTTTGCTATTTTCGAGAATATAATAGTTATATAATCCTAAAAACCGTCCAAATGATATATTTCTTAAGGCTGCATATGAATTACCAATTACAGCCGAACATCGTGCACTTTCGTTAATAATTGCTATTGCATCGTTACAATCTGCAAGTTCAATTGAGCCAAAGGTACATTTGTTATTGTTGACCTTTATGGGCAAATCAAAAATCGACAAATCTTTTAGTTTGCTAGTTAACCCGATAATTAGATAATGGCAACTATCATCTAATTTCTTAACATCGTTAATATTTACTATACTGATCTTGGAGTTCTGGTTTAAAAACCATTGCGATAGTTGACTAATGATTTCTTTATTGGCAATAGTATCAAAACCCTCGGATAAAACAATTTTAAATAATCTATTCTGCCCAAACTTATTGAAATTAATCATATTAATATCTGGTTGAGCCAATGAGTGCAAATCGATTTTGCATTCCTGAGCAGTAATCACGCCAGATATAAGAATCATTATAGAAAAAAATAGGTTTTTCATGGTATTTTTGAGTTTGTGAGCTATGTAAGTTCTTATTATTGTGCAATGTTCCCGTGGTTGGAGTTGTTTGGGAGTTAGCCGCCAATTTCATCATCCCGCGGGCAAAACAAATTATAAAGTAGTAAAACATACGCATCTGCATTATCAGCCCCAATAAACTTAATCGTGGCTAGGCAAGGTGCATTTTAAAGTTTCGTAAGTAATGGAATCACATTGTTTAAGAACCCTTGAAACCTGTTATTATCTAGATCATTTGCTGTATGAATATAGATAATCTTCGAATCAACCTTAACTAACCAAGATAGGTTTGCACCAGAATTACCAGGATATATTATCCTATTCCCTTCACCTTCAATTCCTAGACCATAATTCCATCCATTTACAACCTTAACCCAATCCGTCATTATTTTAAATTCTGGTTGTTTACTTATAAAGGCCATCATTCTTAAATAATCATCAATTGTTCCAATCATACCACCAGAATATCCAGATAAGCTATAGTGATATGGCCAAGGATTCGCGTATCCTTTTGGATAACTACCATGTCCATTATCCATCCTTATTGAAGGTGATATTCCTTTAAAATTTTCTGATATTAATTCATCAACTGTTTTCTTGGTTTCCTTTTCAAGAATAGTTCCTACAATGTTAAAGCCCGTGTTCGAATACAAAACTGAATCTCCCGGATTAAAAGCTAACTCCTTGTTTTTATATGCAGTATCAATTGTGAATTGAACACTACCTGCTTGTTTACAATTAAATAACAATCTAACATAATCCTTTATTCCACTGGTATTTGACAACAACATTTTAATCGTGATTTTGTCAGACTTTTGATAACCTTGTTTTAACGGAAACCACTTATCAATCGTAGATTGAATATTCAACCCATTTTTTAGAATTAAATAGCTAATTACAGGTTTAGAACCAGGACACATTAGTCGTAAATCATTTCCCTTGTCAATTGCTCCTTTTGAAAATGTTTTTACACTATCCGTATTGCAATCAATAACACCAACAAGTATTCCAGCATCCTTATTTGTCGATGATAAAACATACTGATTCAATAAACTATCTATTACGGAATCATTTTGAGCCCTTGCGCTATAGAAAATAGAAATTAGCAATGTTGTCAGAATAATTTGTCGTTTCATATTTATTACGTTAATGGATGAATCATTTTACGAAACTTCTTATAACTTCCTCTTCTACTCATACTTAATGCTCTCCACCGGATTCTGAGCCGCCGACCGGTAGCTTTGGTAGGCCACCGTAAGGAAGGCAATCACAAAAACCATCGCCGCAACGGCTCCAAACACCCACCATGGCATGGCAATTCGGTAGGCAAAGTTTTGGAGCCAACTCTTCATAAAGTACCAGGCTAGCGGCAGGGCAAATAGGTTAGATACCAACACCCACTTGGTAAAGTCGTAGGAGAATAGCCCTACCAAATTTCCAACCGATGCACCCATAATCTTGCGAACACCAATCTCCTTAGTGCGCTCCTCCGCCATAAAGGAGGCCAGTCCAATAAGTCCAAGCGACGAGATTATGATTGCCAGCACGGAGAAGTAAAGCAGTATGGTCATGGATTTCTTATCGCCCGCATACATTTTGCTTAGGTAATCGTCCACAAAGAAGGTGCTCACCGGAAAGTCGGGATTCTGAGCGCTGCACACCCGCTGAATGGTGGCCAGCGCCTGCCCCTTGTTCATAGGATCTACCCTAACAAAAAGGTATTGATAATACCCTCCACTGGCACTAAACATCATGAGAGGGCCAATCTTCCGACTTACATGGGTAAAGTTAAAGTCCTTTACCACCCCAATAACTCGATAGCTCACATCACCATGCTTTATGAGTATGCCAATGGCAGAACCCTTAGTTATCATCTTTGCAAAGGTCTCATTAATAACCACGGCATTGGAGTCGGACTGTTGTGTCATTTCTGTAAAATAGCGCCCCTCAGCCATTTTAATTTTGAACGTTTTAAAAAAGTTGAAATCACCATTCATGTAGGTTACCAATGGATTGTTGTTGGGGTCCTTCCCCTCCCAATCGTTACCCCAACCGTTGGTGTAGGCCTCACAGGGAATATGCGAGGCAAACGATGCCGTTTGAATGGAGGGATCGCTCTGCAGCTGCTTACGAATGAGATCGCTCTTTTCGGCCATGCTGCCAGTAAGAGGCACGGCAACAATATTGTGAATATCCATTCCCATATCCATATTCTGGAGGTAACGTATTTGTAGGCTCACCACAAGGGTGCATACCACCAACGCAATTGAAAGCGTATACTGCAGCACCACCAATATCTGCCTAAATCGGGCACCACCCTTGCCTCGGGTAGAATCTCCCTTCAGCACATTAATGGGTCGAAAGCGGGTGAGGTAAAATGCTGGATAGGCCCCTGCAAGAATACCAGTAACCAACGTAACTCCCACCACCAATATCCAGAAGTTGGAACTGGAATAGTCAATTTCCAGATTTCGGTCCATCATGGTGTTTAAAACTGGAAGGAATAGCCGGGCCAATACCAGCGCAAAGTTCACGGCAATAAAGGTTATAAGCAACGACTCACCCATAAACTGTGCTATCAGGCGCCAGCGGGAAGCCCCAACCGTTTTCTTCAACCCAATTTCCTTGGCACGCTTGGCCGCCCTCGCGGTGGAGAGGTTCATAAAGTTGAAGCAGGCAATGAGCAAAATGAAGATGGCAATAATTGAGAACATCCCAACCTGCTTCATCTGCGTTGGCGTTCCATCGTAGTAGTAGAGATGCACCTTATCAACCGGAAAAAGAAATAGGGAACGTAGGGTATCCGACTTGTCTACATAATCGCTAAAAAATGTGCTCATCTTCTTGTTGAGCGAGTCCACGTTTACCCCCTTGTTAACCTCGGCAAACCCAAAGTAACTATGGTTTCCCCACGAATCGCGCAGGTAGGGATTTTGCTGGCGGAGAAACTCGAAAGGAACCAGACAGGAATAGCTAAAAATGGTGTTTTCGCGTGGGTTTTCCATTACACCCGTAACGGTAAGCGGCGTTTTGTTATCAACAGTAATTATCTTTCCCATGGGATCGTCGTTCCCGAAGATTTCGGTAGCCATTTTTTCGGAAAGTATGATGGAATGCGGATCGGAAAGAGCCGAACTAATGCTACCCTTAACTAGATGAACGGAGAATATTTTCAAGAAATCGGGGTCGACATGATTTACCGAAATGAACCGTTCAAAGTTATTGTAGCGCATGAGCATCTTCTGCCCAAATGTGTTGCAGTTGGCAGCCATCTTAATTTCGGGATACTTCTCCTTTACCACATCGATAAGTGGTCCGGGAAGATTGGGAATTGGATGCTTGCCACCATCCCATGTCTGGAGCGACACCACCTCGTATAACTGCTTGGTGTTGGGGTAAAACTTGTCCCAGCTGAGCTCAAAGCTGACCCAAAGCAGCAGCAGTATGGTGGTGGCCATGCCAATAGCCAGCCCAAAAATGTTAATAAAGCTATAGCCTTTACTCCTGAGGAGATTTCGGAAGGCAATTTTAAGGTTTGTTAGTATCATGGCTAACCCGGTTTATTGATGTTGGAAAAAACTTCTTCTGCCATTAAGCAACTGCTGTGCCACAACAAAATGGCAACTGATTTTCAACACAATAAGTAAAATCAGAGAACACCGAAAGAAACCATCTGTTCCAAAATCATCCAATGGCTGTGTTAGAATGGGACAGGGGAAGAAAGAGAAGTCAGAAGTCAGAAGTCCGGAGTGACCGTCCCTGATTAGTGTTGACCGATTTATACTAACAATTAACTTAACGTTGCTATCGGACAAACCAGAGCATTAAGTGTTTGTTCTGGCCAATAACCCTTTCGATTTGCTGTATTTCGGATTGTATGGTTACCCTCGGAATAAACAATCACCTTTGGCCTTTTCTGGCGCGGTAAAGCTAGCAATTCTTTTTCAAACTGAGCTGGCGTGCTATGGTTTGGCAACGATCGGTGTATTCTTTGGGTGTTGTAGTGCTTAACCGCTCTAGCCACACCCCGCCGTAGCTCCTCGAGCGTGTTCATTTTCCAGCAGGCGAGATACTCGTTTTTTATTATTCCGTTAACCCTTTCCGCGTAAGCGTTATCGGTTGCCAATAGGCCCATACTCACGTGCACACCGTTGTCGCCCAGCATCTTAAGGTATTTCTTGTATTGAATTAGGCATTCAGCCAATACGGATAAATGTAGTATTTTAGGGGTATAAATGATTTAGAGTATGGAGAAGAAGTTCGACAGCCTTACTATTTTCGAGTTTCAGCAGCGATTCCCCGATGAGG
>DATKVT010000035.1 GCA_035529935.1 Williamwhitmania sp.
TCGGCGGTCAGTTTCAATTTCAGTTTCGCCAGGACCTCTCATTCCAATACCTCCTCGTTGTCGTTCAAGGTGAGTCCACATGCGGGTTAGGCGAGGTAATAGGTATTGATATTGGGCCAACTCAACCTGCGTTTTTGCATAGGCTGTTTTGGCCCGCTGAGCAAAGATGTCAAGAATGAGGTTAGTTCGGTCAATGACCTTAACCTCAAGTGCTCTTTCAATATTTCTTAGCTGGGTTGGTGTAAGTTCGTCGTCGAAGATAACCATGTCAATATTATTCTCTTTGACGTAGTCGTTGACCTCTATTAACTTACCAGGTCCAATGAAGGTGGCGGCAAACGGAATGTCTACTTTTTGAATAAACCTTCGCTGTGCGGTTGCTCCTGCAGTGAGAGCTAGGAACTCCAACTCATCGAGGTATTCGTTCACCTGTTCTTCGGGTTGGTAGCGGGAAATTACTCCAACTAAAACAGCCAATTCAACTATTTTTTCGGGTATCATGAACAACAACCTTATTTAGAACAAAAGACCCTGATGATTCACCAGGGTCCATGCTATGCTTTTCAAAGTGTCGATTACTGAAGCTGGAAGATGATAGGGAAGGTGAAGGATACGCGAACTGGCTTTCCTCTCTGCTTTCCTGGGCTCCACCTTGGTGAAGATGAAACCACGCGAACAGCTTCTTTGTCAAGAGCTGGGTCAACGCCACGAACAACCTTTACATTGGTAACTTTACCATCGGCTTCAACCACGAACGATACAAAGACCTTACCCTGAATACCATTTTCCTGTGCAATTTCAGGATACTTGAGGTTTTGGGAAATGTAGGTTCGGAAACCATCTTGTCCTTTTCCCTGAAAGCTAGGCATGTCTTCTACAATGAAAAAGACCTGCTCTTCTGGAACAGCTTGTTCTTCATCGTTGTAGTTGGTAATCTTAACCGCTTTATTTTGGTCATCTTCGGAGTTAAAAAGTGGTTCGTCGGTTACCTTAACATCATTTCTTACAATGTTGAGAACGTCAGATACTTTTACCTGAGGTGGCGCTGGAGGAGGAGCTTTAATCTCTTCCTGTCTTGTAATAGGAATAATTTCTTGTTCGGCTGCAACTTCCTGAACTCCCATTGATTCGAGCTCTTTAGAGCCTTTACTGGTCCAATTAAAAGCAAGGAGTGCCCCACCTAAAACAATTACTAGACCTATTTCGAGAAAAAGCATTCTCTTGTTTTCCAAGTCAGCTTTGGGTGTCTTTTTTACTTCCATGTCCGTTCATAAATATTTAGCGCTTAAAAATACTATTAATTGGGTAATTATCAAAACTACCTATTAAACTATCATCAAAAACTATACGTGATTCTGGCTTAATATGTTTTTGTTTGAGAGCGGATTTGTTTTTTTTATTAGCCTTTTTATGTAATGATATTTTTTCTATTTTTGCATCGCCTTCAATGGGGGTATAGCTCAGTTGGCTAGAGCGATTGCATGGCATGCAATAGGTCAGGGGTTCGACTCCCCTTACCTCCACAAAAAAAGAGAGAAAAATCATTTGATTTTTCTCTCTTTTTTGTCTTGTAGCTGAGGCTGTAGTTGCCTTACCGAATAATCGTTGGGGCAAAAACAATGCGGCGTTGGTCTGGATTGATGGAGTATATCCACGATAAAATTTTTTCTACAGAGGAAATTTGGTCTTCACCTGTAAGGTCAATGAAGTTAATTTTCGACTTTGTAAAAACGAAGATTAGCCTATTGTGCTCCAACCCCTGCTCTTTCTTTTCAAAAACATAGTCCACTTTTTGGGGAAAGGTGATTGTTTTTCCTGGTGCAACGCTCATCTCCGTTTCGTACTTGTTAGGAAATATCAGAGATGCCTCGTTCTCAGTCACCGAAAATATGTTGAGAAAACAATCCTTAGTAACTCTTACAGTAAATTGGAGAAGATCGTTGTTGCTATATAGCGGCATAATGCCATCTACCTGAACCTGAAATTCGGGGTCCTGTTCCGTTTTGTATTTAATTACTTGGGCATCAATCGTAACCTTGATGGTGAATAGCTTTGTTGATGGATCAACAAATTTTTCCTCTACTGCGGTGTAGCTTTTAACAGCACCACGAATTTCTGATTGGGTTTGCGATGAGAAGAGTTCCGTAAAGTCTTTTCCTGCTTCACCCTTAAAAAGCATTTCGTAGGAGCTAAGGTTTTCGGCAATCCCGGCCTTGCGCAGCGCTTCAACCTTTGCACTCTGCAGGGCTTGGTTTCGGGCATCATTTTCTGAAATAGAACCGGTAATGGCGGCCTCACCTTCGGCTCCTTTTACGGTAATTATTTCCTGTCCTAAAATTGGTAGGCTATGCAGCATTAATATTGCCAATGAGAGAAGAAGAAAATGTCTTGTTTTCATAGCTAGTAAGATTTCTGCTTACCAAATGTAAGAAAGAATGCTGAATAATGCTCTGCTGAAAATGTTGTATTAGGATTATCTGCATTAGGAGGCTGGAGAACGAAAGGGGTTAAAAAATTCGCTATTTTTGTTCATATAACCAAACTTAAGAGCTATGTTAAAGAAATTGTTATTTGTTTCAGGATGCATGCTGATCTTGGTGGTTGGAGCAAACGCCCAAAATATCAGATTTGGTTTGAAGGCTGGATTACAAAGTGCAAACTACAGCGGTGATGATGCTGGTTTGGATGCTCGTTTCGCCGTCCTCTTTGGCGGATTTGCTCAGTTTCCCATGCATGGGAACTTTACCTTTCAGCCGGAAATGATCTTCTCCTTACAAGGAGCTAAGCAGGAGTCTTTAGACAAGAACATTAATGCATGGTACCTCAACTTTCCACTAATGTTCAAGTATAATCTTGCAAAGCGGTTCAATGTTGAGGCTGGGCCGCAGATTGGATTTATGATAGGCGCAAAGCTTGACGGCAATAAGATTTCTGATCAGTTTAAAACCATTGACTTTGGGGTAAACTTTGGTGTTGCCTACCGGTTAACTTCAAAGGTTGACATGGGTTTACGTTACTGTGTAGGAGTTACAGATGTTACCGACAATCCAAGTAATCTATACAATAGAGTACTCCAACTTTCTTTGGGATATCGATTCTAAACTTGTAGTTTGAGAATAATTTTAAGGGTGTGTCCATTAATTGGAACACCCTTGTGTTTTTATTCTCGAGTTGGATGCTGTTTTTGGTGGTAATCGCCCATGTAAAACTAGTGTGAACAGCCGCAGCTGCAACCTCCCGGGCTAAACTTGGTGCCGTTAATCAGCACGCTGAGCTTATCCTTGTGCCACTGAGAAATTCCGCCATCAAGATTCAGAACCTGAGTATAGCCCTGGTAAAGAAGTAGGTTTGCGACTTTTGCTCCTCGAGTGCCGCTGTTGCTCGCCACAATAATTAACTTATCCTTGGGAAGCTGTGTAAAGCTATCGGCAATAGTGCTTATGGGAATATTTATTGTCCCGGAAATATCAAAACAGATAATCTCCATCTCTTCGGGCTCCCGAATGTCGAGAAGTAATGCGCTATTAGCCTCAAGCAACTTGAAGGCCGCAATGGGAGAAATATGTTGAACCCCTTCAATGGTGAATTGTTGATGGGAAGGTACGGTGGTAAATGATTCCATTAGCATTGCAATTTTACAATTATGTTTTTTACTAAGTAGACACTGCAAAGTAAATGAAAAAGTGTTTTATAGGAAGTTCTTTTTAACAATGTCGCTTAGAATTGGTGAAGAAAGAAGGCAAAAAACGGGAAGAAGGCAATTGAGAAGTAGAGAACTAGCTGGACAATATCGAGGCTGACGATAATTTTTTCGTGGTTGTGTTTGACGCATACTACAGCTGAGAAGACAATGCGAAGGAGTAGTTCCACCACAAAAAATAAAAAAAGGCTTACTGCGTGTGAGTTTAGGGCTCTTGCCTTTACAACATTAAATCGAACTAGCTCCGAAAATGCTCGCGATAGTCCACTGCTTGGTGAGGTTGTACCGGTGATCATCTCGTAAAAGGATGGGATGGGATGGCCACCTTGGCCCGTAAAAATACCGGAGTAGATGAGCATTGCTACCACTACTCCGGCAAATATGAGGTTAATCTGAATGTAGGGGTCACGAATTGCTTCGCGCAAACTACTTCTTATCAGCATCTTGAGTTTTTTCTATCCCCTTAATTCTAATGTAGGTGCGCTTGGTTTTTCCCTTGTGAAGAGAGTCTTTGCCATCTTCCAAAACTTCGAGTTTCATAATCAGGCTATCCTTTCCTTGATCAACGGTGATCTCCACATTGTTGGTTGAATCGTTAACTACTTCTGTTTTTATGCGGTGTTCCATTTTGTTAACAAAATAGGCGAGTCCACCCGTAAAAAATAGCCAAGCGGTTGCAATTAGCGTTGCTATTATTGAAATGGATAGTGCTGCATAGCCAAGACCTTTTGCACCATTCGATCTACGTGCTTGGTCGAGACCTATTGCGCTGAGTACTATGGCAATAATCCCTGGCACAATGGCAATAATGCCGACGCATGGAATTAGGGAGATTAGAAAGGCAATTATACCCAAAACAATTCCAAGAATTCCGAGGGTTTGTCCTGCTGTTGTTTGTTTTGTATCCATGATGAAGGGCGATTAAATTTTTTCCAGAATATTGTTTAAATCTTCTTCGAGGGTTGTGGTTGGTGATTCCACTATTCTGCCAATCTCCTTATTTTCCATAAAGACGATGATTGTGGGAACTCGCTGCACGTTTAATTGTAATAGTTGGTCAATACCTGGGGCCTGCTTTTGTTTGTTAACAGCGATGAGGGTTAGGTGGTCTGTAGAAAATTTCGTGGCTTGGAGAATTTTAAGAAAGTGGGGAACCTCGCGTTGGCTATCATCGCACCAAGTTCCAAAAACCACCGTGATGGTAAGACCGGGGAGGTGCAGGCGTGCTGGTAGTTGCTCCAGTATTTCGGGATTTATGGTATATCCTTCAAAGGCTGGAGTGTACCAAGTGCTAAATGGAGCTTCGTAGAATGCTTTTGGAGTACAATCCCCAATGAGAATCTCCTGACCAGCAGCTTCATCATAAACTCGCTGGTTTTGTTGTGCACTGGCGGCCATACAGCTGATGGTCATTCCGGCAATAAGAAGTAACCTACGCATGTTGTTCCGTTTTTATGAATGGCAATTTACAAAAAAAAGAGAAGCCGCGGATGGGGCGGCTTCTCAATGTGAAATTTTGAATTACTACTCCTCAAAATTATGGAGAAGCAGTTCCAGCATCTTAATGGCGGCTGCCGAAACTGAGGTTCCGGGGCCAAAGATGGCGGCTGCGCCAGCATCGTAGAGGAACTGGTAGTCTTGGTGAGGAATTACCCCGCCAACGATGACCATAATATCTTCTCTGCCAAGTTTCTTGAGTTCTCCCATAATTTGAGGTACCAGTGTTTTGTGGCCGGCTGCAAGTGAGGAAACTCCAACAACGTGAACGTCGTTTTCAACGGCTTGCTTGGCGGCCTCTTCCGGGGTTTGGAAAAGTGGTCCCATATCCACGTCGAAGCCAATGTCGGCATAGCCGGTGGCAACAACCTTGGCTCCGCGGTCGTGTCCGTCCTGACCAAGCTTGGCAATCATAATTCGTGGTTGACGACCCTCCTTCTTAGCAAATTCCTCGCAGAGCTTGCGTGCCTTTTCAAAGTTGGAGTCGTTCTTCGATTCTGATGAGTATACACCGGAGTTCATACGGATAATGGCTTTGTAGCGTCCAACAATTTTTTCGCAAGCGTCAGAAATTTCACCAAGCGATGCGCGTTTCCTTGCAGCCTCAATGGCCAGCTCAAGCAGATTGCCCTGCTTGGTTTCAACGCACTTAGTAATTCTTTCCAATACCTCTTTAACCTCTGCTTCGTTGCGCTCGGCACGAAGTTTCTTCAGGCGTTCAATTTGTGAGATTCGAACAGCTGTGTTGTCCACCTCAAGCGTATCGATAGGGTCTTCCTTCTCCAAGCGGTACTTGTTGATACCCACAATGGCGTCAACGCCAGAGTCGATACGTGCCTGCTTACGGGCTGCAGCCTCTTCAATTCTCATTTTTGGGAGACCAGTTTCAATGGCCTTTGCCATTCCACCAAGTTCCTCAACCTCCTCGATAAGCTTCCAAGCCTTGTGTGCAATTTCGTTGGTGAGCTGTTCTAGGTAGTAGGAACCCGCCCATGGATCAACCGCACGGCAAATGTTGGTCTCTTCCTGAATGTATATCTGGGTGTTACGAGCAATACGAGCCGAAAAGTCGGTGGGTAGAGCAATGGCCTCATCCAGCGCGTTGGTGTGGAGCGATTGGGTGTGCCCCAGCGCGGCAGCCATAGCCTCAATGCAGGTACGGGCAACGTTGTTGTATGGATCTTGCTCGGTAAGTGACCAACCCGATGTTTGGCAGTGGGTGCGAAGTGCCAATGATTTATTGCTCTTTGGATTGAACTGCTTTACAATCTTAGCCCAAAGAAGTCTTCCGGCACGCATCTTAGCAATTTCCATGAAGTGGTTCATGCCAATTGCCCAGAAGAATGAAAGCCGAGGTGCAAACTGATCAACGGTAAGCCCTGCCTTGGTTCCGGTGCGAAGATACTCCAAACCATCTGCAAGGGTATAGGCTAGTTCGATGTCGGCCGTTGCGCCTGCTTCCTGCATGTGGTAACCCGAGATGGAGATACTATTGAACTTAGGCATCTTCCTCGAGGTGTATTCAAAGATGTCGGCAATAATCTTCATGGAGAATTCGGGTGGGTAGATGTAGGTGTTGCGCACCATAAATTCCTTGAGCACATCGTTCTGGATGGTTCCGCTTAGCTGTTCTAGTGTGCATCCCTGCTCTAAGCCAGCTACAATGTAGAAGGCCAAAATTGGAAGAACAGCCCCATTCATGGTCATTGATACCGACATCTTGTCGAGTGGAATGCCGTCGAAAAGCACCTTCATGTCCTCAACGCTGCAAATGGAAACTCCAGCCTTTCCAACGTCGCCAACAACGCGAGGGTGGTCGGCATCGTATCCACGGTGGGTGGCCAAGTCGAAGGCTACGGAGAGCCCTTTCTGACCTGCTGCAAGGTTGCGGCGGTAAAAAGCGTTGGACTCCTCGGCAGTAGAGAATCCTGCATATTGGCGAACAGTCCACGGTTTGTTTACGTACATAGTGCTGTAAGGTCCGCGGAGAAATGGAGGAATACCAGCGGCATAGTTAAGATGCTCCATGCCAGCAAGGTCCTCTGCTGTATAGATTGGTTTGAGCGGAATTTGTTCCGGTGTGTTCCAGGAGGTCTGGCCCTCCACCTTTGAGGCTTTTGCCTCAGGAAATTTTATGTCTGTGAATTTTGGACGCATAGTTGTTTTTGTTTGAAGTAAGGTGTCAACGCTCTGCAAATACCTTTTTTAATTGGTGTTGGCGTTACGTGAGCAACTTTTTTACAATAGCTTCAGCATTCGTTGATACTCTTTCAAGGTTTCTAGAACATTGCTCTTCACGCTAATGAAGTTCTGAATGCCCTTCTCTTGAAGCATTGGCTTGCACTCCGGTTCACCGGCAACCACTACAATGGCTTTACCTTTAAGTAAGCCGTAAGCTTCAACAGCAACGCTTACATACTCTTCGTCGGAACTGCAAATCACCACGATGTCGGCCTTTGCCTCCAGTGCGGCCTTTGTTCCTGCAGCAACTGTTGGAAATCCTATGTTGTCGATGGTGCGGAAACCAGCGCAGGCAAAAAAGTTAGCGGCAAATTGTGCTCTAGCCCTACGAAAGGCCAAATTACCGGTGGTGAGCATAAACACCTTCACCTCTTTCCCGCTCTTGTCGGTACGGAAGCGGAGTTCATCGAAAGCCATTGATCCACGATAAGGGACCAGTGGTTTTACGCAGCCTTCACAGGGTTGGGGAACGGCTTTAGTTACGGCAGCCGCAGTAACGTCGGCTTCGGCAACCTCGTCAAAGTTGGGGTATTGGTTGGTTCCAAGGATAATTTCACGGCGGGTGGCAATGCTAAGGTCGCGTTTTTGCGCTGTTGCCTCAACTTGCTCCTGTATAAATCCGGCAAGAAAGGCGTTTACATAGCCGCCCTTCTCTTCAACCTGCTTAAAGAGTTTCCATGCTTCCTGAGCAATTGATGCTGTTAGCGTTTCGATGTAGTAAGAGCCAGCCGAGGGGTCAACAATTTTGTCGAAATGAGCCTCCTCTTTCAGCAGTATTTGGGTGTTACGCGCAATGCGGTCGGAGAAATCGGTAGATTTTCTGAAAGCGTTGTCGAATGGAATAACAGTAATGGAGTCAACACCAGCAATAGCAGCACTCATGGCCTCGGTAGTTCCTCTAAGGAGGTTGGCGTATGGATCGTAAACCGAAATGTTCCAGCGAGAAGTTTCGGCATGAATGTTCATCTTAGCCGATTCTACGTTGGCTGGCTTATATGCCTCAACAATTTGAGCCCATAGCATGCGAGCAGCACGGAACTTGGCAACTTCGAGGAAATAGTTTGTTCCAACCGAGAAGGAGAATTTCATCTTGCTAGCTACCTGGTCAACCGTAAGGCCTCTATCGGTAAGCTCACTTAGGTATTCATTGGCCACGGCCAATGCAAATCCTAACTCTTGAACAATGGTAGAACCGCTATTATGGAACATGCTGCCACTAACCCCAATAACCTTGTAGTTTGGAAGAGCAGTTGCTTTTTCGATGAGCTCCTTGGCAGTATCGAAAGCATGTTTTTTATCTTGGCAAAATTTACCGCGGAGAGTTAGACTGCGTAAAGGATCGTAGTTCACCGATCCCTTGACATTGGCAGCGTTTAGTTTGTGTTTTTTTACATAATCGGCAACCAGCGGGAGAATGGCAAGGCTTGCACCCCCGGCCATAAAGTTGGTTTCTATACAGTCGATGGCAACATCCTTTAATAGAGTTTCCATTTCAACTTCCGAAAGTCCCTTCTTGCTGTCGATCACAAACCCCAAAGAGTCTACACCTCTCATGAGTACCTTAAGCGCTTTGGCGTTGGCGTTTTTTGGCTCAGTAGCATCGATGTCTTGACGTACCAACCACTTGTTGTTCGTTTTGGTTCCACGAACGTAAGGGTATTGGGCGGGAAGATAGTTGAGATGCTTTAAGTTTTTCAGGTCCTCAGCTCGGTAGTAAGGGCGAACGTTGAAGCCTTCCATGGTTTTCCATACCAGCTTTTTGTCGTAGTCGGCGCCCTTTAAATCTGCTGTAATAACTGCCTCCCAATCTGCGGTGGAAACCGGTGGGAATTCGGAAAACAGTTTTGTGTTCATATTTTCTGCCATAACTTAACATTTTGTTTAAGCACGGCAAAGGTAAAAAAAAGGAAAAAGAACAGATGGTGTAATGACTTCAAAGTGAGCCTTGAGTGTTGTTAAGCATATAACGGAGCTGTCTGTGACAGCACTTACTCGAGCTTGTTCTCTCGAAAAATTGGATGCGGTATTATATGGTAAGGCGTTATTTCCTTTGCAAAAAATTCTTCCGTAAATCTTCTGGAAATTTTTCGATGGCGTAGCGAAGCATGGTCCTAGGCATTTGGGTTACATGCTGCTCTAGGAAAGCAAGTTCGATGGCCAAATCCCTGTTGCCTATTTCCCGAAGCATCCAGCCAACGGCTTTGTGCATTAAATCGTGCTTGTGATGGAGCAGCATGGTTGCCAGTGAAATGGGATGCTCGTATTCTCCTTTTCTTATGTAATAAAAGCAAGATAGCATTGCCACTCTTTGTTTCCAAAGATGGCTTGTTTTGGCGAGGTTGTATAGAATGTCGGATTGTTCTGTGTAAAAAAGGTATGGGCCTAGAATATAGGGTGCTGAGGAATCTACCAAATCCCAATTGTTTACAAATTCTAAATGGGTTAGGTAGAGGTTTGCAATCTCCTGTTTTGTTTTATCATCCTTTGCTTTCTCAAACCGCTTGACCATCATAAAAAGGGCAGTAAGCCGATGCTCGTGGATAGGGCTTTGAAGCAGGTATTCCAATGATGCTATGGAAATTGTTTTGAAATGAACCATTGCAACCTTTCGTTGGTTGGGTACGCTCACGCCAATAAACTGGTCTCCTTCACCGTAACCTCCAGGAAATACCTGAAAGAATTTCTCGAGAGAGGCGATATCCTTTTTCGTATTCTTTAGTTGAGACAGTTCTTCTTTAACATGTTTTAAGGTTGTGTCCATAGCTGTTTTGGGAAAAATCTTGTTTAATACTCGTGAATATCTTGCTGCTGAATACGAATGCTAATTTGGTAATTTTTTTTTGGCATTAAGCAATGGTTCTTTCAAAAAAAATGGGGAGCTTTGACCTGTAAAACTGTAACGATATGAACCCTATTGGAATAATTCCGGCACGATACGCCTCCACCAGATTCCCCGGAAAGCCGTTGGCAATAATTGGCGGTAAGCCCATGATTCAGCGTGTGTATGAGCAGGCCATGAAGGTGCTTGAAACGGTTGTGGTGGCAACCGATGACGATCGTATCTTTTCGGCAGTTGAGGCATTTGGAGGGAAGGTGGTTATGACTTCCGTTAACCATAAAAGTGGTACAGACCGTTGCGCTGAGGCAGTTACCGTTTTGATGGAAAAGGATAAAAGAAGTTTTGACGTAGTGCTCAATATTCAAGGTGACGAACCGTTTTTGCATCCTGAGCAGCTGCGAAAGGTGCTCTCCTGTTTTTTTGAGAAGGATGCTCAAATCGCAACTCTCGTTAAACCTTTTAGTCCCAGCGAGGACATATTTAACCCCAACAGCCCTAAGGTAGTTATCAATCACAATAGGGAGGCAATTTACTTTAGCCGTAGCCCAATTCCATTTGTTCGAGGTGCGGAAAAGGAAGATTGGCCAATGCAGCACATTTTTCTTAAGCACATTGGGCTTTATGGCTACCGAACAGAGATTCTTCAAGAGATTACTCGGCTTGAACAAACGCCGCTGGAGTTGGCCGAGTCGCTGGAGCAGCTGCGCTGGATAGAGAATGGCTATAAGATAATGGTGGAGCAAACCCATCTGGAGAGCTTTGGCATCGATACACCCGAAGATTTGGACCGGGCCATTAAGCTGGGATTGTTAGGTTAGCCTCACTAATAAAAAATAAATAGGGCTGTCGGAATATTTCTGACAGCCCTATTTAGTTCAATTTAGAACATTGTTCTACTTGATGATTTCTTTGGCAATAAAGATGTAGGTAGGAAAGTGGTCGGAGTAGCCACCTTGATAGGTAGTTCCAACATATGTGCGCAGAGGATAGCCTTTAAATTGACCATCTTGCTGGGTGATAAAATCAGCCTTAAATATTTTTGCTTTCAAGAATTTGTAGGTGCCTAGTTTTGCATTGAGCAGTGGCTCAGATATGATAATTTGGTCGAAGAGATTCCACGTGTCACGGTATGCAAGCGATCCATACCCCTCCTTAAATAGTTGATACATGGTGTTGAAGAAATCTTTTGGTCCAACATCCTGCCTATCGCCTTTTGCACCAAGCACCTTAATGAGGCTAGGGCTTGTGGGGTCGTCGTTGAGGTCACCCATTATTATAATTTTAGCGTTGCGATCAGTCTTTAATATTGAATCAGCCAATGATTTTGTCAGTTCGGCAGCTGCCTTCCTGTTTGGCAAACTTTGTTTCTCGCCACCAAATCTTGATGGCCAGTGGTTTACAATAATGTGCAATGGCTCACCATCGTAAATGCCACTTACAACTAGTTGATCGCGAGTTCTGAATGTAGTGTCAGATTTCATGTGTAATCTAACTGAGCGGGTGTTGGTAACCTTGAAAAATGCCGGGCGGTAGAGCAGGGCAACGTCAATTCCACGGTGGTCGGGACTATCGTAATGTACAAATTGGTAGCCAGAAGCTTTTAGTTTAGGCGTATTTACCAAGTCCTCCACAACCTGTCTGTTTTCTATTTCTGAAATTCCGATAATAGCAGGACCGCCTGGAAAAAGTTCGCTTCCAATTTGGGCGATAACGGTGGACATGTGATCCAGCTTAGTTTTGTAGCGCTCAGTGTTCCAATGGTACGGGCCATCTGGAAGAAAATCATGATCGTTGATGGTCGGGTCTTGAATGGTATCGTAAAAATTTTCCTGGTTGTAAAAAGCGATACAACCTACCCGATACTGCTTCTCCTGAGCTTGGGTCTGGATGGCTAAAAAAAGCACGAAAGTGGCTACCAGAGGAAGCCATTTGATGTAGAGTTTTTTCATAATTGCACAAGTTTGTTGAGGCAGATAACTGATAATCTGTCGCTTATCAAAAAAAAGAGGTCTGCCCCGAAGAGCAGTGAAAAAGGGGGATGAATATATGAATTTTTTTTTTTCCTTTGCAACCAATAATTTGGGGTGTTGTCACTCCATTGATCAAAAATACACCTAACAACCTAATTTACTTACCTAAAAGAGTTCTCATGAAAAAATTGCTTTTTTTGGCCTTTATTCTAACCCTGTCCAGCTTTGGAGTTGCCTTTGGTCAGGTTGGAGTAGTTAAGGGAACTGTTCTCGACGCAGAATCTAGCGCTGGCATTCCTGGTGTAACAGTGGGCCTTGTTGGAAGTAATCAATCTGTATTTACAGATGCTTCCGGAAATTTTGAATTGACTAATGTACCCGTGGGTGATCAATCACTGCAGCTTACATTACTTGGTTACGAAGAGGTTCTTGTAACCATAAATGTAAAGGAGGGTGAAAATGATTTGGGCACTTCAACGCTAAAACGTGCAGAAGGGACTGAGGCGCAGTCAGCTGTTCTGTCTGAGGCAATGGTTAGCGCCGATGAAATTGATGGCGAGGTTTCTTCACAAAATGTGTCGAGTTTGCTAAGTTCATCAACCGATGTGTTTAACAATATTGCAGGCTTTACCTTTGGTGCTGCTCGGTTTAGGATTAGGGGATACGATTCCGACTATTCCGATCAATATATGAACGGAATTTCAGTAAATGACCCTGAATCGGGTTATGGTTCTTGGTCGCAGTGGGCCGGTCTAAATGACGTAACTCGCTCACAGGTTAATAAGATTGGACTTCAACCTGGCCGTTTTTCGTTTGGTAATCTTGGAGGTATTACCAACATAAACACCAGAGCATCCTCCTACCGTGCAGGATTTAAGGCTTCTTACGCTCACTCAAATCGCAGCTATACCGACCGTGTTATGGCAACCTACTCTACTGGTATGCTGAGCAATGGTTGGGCATTTACAGTATCGGGTTCACGTCGCTACGCCAAGGAAGGTTATGTACAAGCAACCTCCTACGATGCTTGGGCTTACTTTATGGCCATCGAGAAGAAACTTTCTGATAATCACTCCATCGCCTTAACTGCTTTTGGTGCTCCCGTTAAACGAGGAATGGCTAATGGATCTGTTCAGGAGGTCTATGATTTGGTAGGTTCAAACTTCTACAACTCAAACTGGGGATGGCAGGATGGCTCCAAGAGAAATGCTCGAATCAGGAAAACCCATGAGCCAATGATTATTCTTAACGATTACTTTAAGATTAACGAAAAAACTCAGCTTACCACTTCGTTGGGTTATACATTTGGCCGTAATGGAAGCACAGCCCTTAACTGGTATGATGCTCCAGATCCTCGTCCAGATTACTACCGCTACTTACCTAGCTACAATGTTGGTTCCTCCGATTATCAAGACATTGTAAATAGTTTTATGAATAACTCATCGGTTAACCAAGTTAACTGGGATGCACTATATAATGTAAACTACGGTTTCGACACTGTTATCCACGATGCAAATGGCGTTACTGGAAATAATGTTGCTGGCCACATGTCAAAATATTTTGTGGAGGAGAGGCGTGACGATCAAACCCAGTTTACTGCTAGCTCCAATATTACCACCGAAATAAACAGCAACATTACCCTTACTGGAGGAGTTGAGTTTATTCGCTACCATGGTAAACACTTCAAAACCATCAGCGATCTTTTGGGTGGCGATTTTGTGCTTGACGTAGACCAGTTTGCTGAGCGTGATTTTACTGGCAACCCAACTATGGCGCAGAATAACCTAGAAATCCCCAATCACATTGTTAAGGTAGGCGATAAGTATGGTTACGACTACGAATCGAACGTTAATACCGCAAATGCTTGGACGTTGGCTGAGTTCTCCTACAGTAAGTTCGACTACTATCTTGCCGGTTCTTACACCTACACCGATTTTTATAGAACAGGTAATATGCAAAACGGGCGATTCCCAAATACTTCACTTGGAAAGTCGGATGTTAAGCAGTTCAATAACTTTGGATTTAAGGGTAGTGCTACCTATAAGCTGAATGGTCGTCACTATTTTGAAATGAATCTGGCCTATATTACCCGGGCACCTTTTTTCCGTAATAGCTACATTTCACCTAGGGTAAATAACAAGGTTGTGGATAACCTGAAAAGTGAAACCGTTGAAAGTATCGACGCTAGCTATAACCTTAGAACTCCCTATATCAAGGCGCGGTTGACTGGCTATATTACACAGTTTAAGGATCAAACCCAGCTTACCAGCTTCTACGATGACTCTTACCAAACCTTTGTTAATTTTGCAATGACAGGTATTGACAAGCGCA
>DATKVT010000036.1 GCA_035529935.1 Williamwhitmania sp.
GCGAACGAGAATGCAAACCGGCTGGTACGGCAGTATTTCCCAAAGAAAACGGACTTTAAAACGATAACGCAGGAGCAGGTTCAGTGGGTGGAAGAGATGCTTAACAGTCGGCCTAGAAAAAGGCTAGGGTTTATCGCTCCCGCTGTAATATACAATCAGTTAACCCAAGTTGCATTTGTGAGTTGAATCTTGCAAAACAAAAGGGGCGCAATACATATTATTCATTTCAGGATGCCTTGTTAACTTAATTAAAATGTATCCAGTATCAAAAAAATACAAAATACAAATATTTTAGAATTGATGCAATAATTCAAATTTCATAAACAACAAGCCCCCCCCCGTTAAAAATATTAGACTTGCGGGGTGGCAAATTCTAAATTAACGAATAATCAATTTTCAGTTTGTTTGGTCTTGCTCTCTGCTCTAATTCCACGTGCCAGTTCGCCTTTGTTTCTTTCCCAAACAATTTTTCTTCCCCTGCAATAATTGGCCAAGGGCAACAGTTCTTTCCTTAAACTTTTTGGAGTTGGGCACTCATCCTTTGGTTCTTGCCTCTTATTTTTCTAATATTGTAGCTCAAATACAAAACTGTGGGAATGCGGAAATACGTTGTGCTGGTTGTTTTATCGCTCTTTTTTTTCTCTGAACATGCTCTTGGGCAGCTGTTTGCCCCGCTGTCGGATAAGTCATTCACCACGCAGTATGCCTACTCCACAAGTCAGGATACCGTTTACGTTTTTTATGATCCGGCCAACGCCGTGCTTCATGCTCGCCATAGCAGCGGCACCACTGCTGACTTTGTGTGGAGTCGATTCAACATGACTACCAAACAGTTTGATCAGGTGGGACAGGACCTCGGGAAAACCGAGTCGACCCTTTCCCTCGTGCAGTCGGGGGGATATTCTGTGGCCATTACACCACTGGTAGGCACGCCGGAGTCCGATACTGCTTGGGCATTTATTGATACCTTTTCCATTGCCAGTATTACGGTTAACAATACCTGTAGTTACCTAAAGTTAAGGGCAAATACCGCCCCCGAAAGCTACGACTACTACGACCTTTACTATGACCTGAGCCAGCTGCCAAACTTGGTTCCAGTGAGTAGCAAGAATAAGCTCACTGTTACCTGGAAAAAGAATGGTGCCGATGAGCTGGACTACGGTCAGGTGCTTACACTACAGAACGACAACCTGCCAGTGGAAGATGCCTACTACACCGTGGACATTTCGGATGTGCTTGGTAAGCCACAGACTGCCCAAACGGCTGTTATTCCTGCCATTGCTCCCTTAGCCAAGTTCGACGTATCTATTTGGAACAATAATACTTGGGGATCGCCAGCTACCGATGTAACAGGACAGGCCCCCATGAAGCTGCAGCTCACCAGCCAGAGCAAAAATTGCGACAGCATTATATGGACCGGCTTCAACGATGTGAACCTTGTTTATAAAGGTGGGGACTCCCTCCTTTGGAACCTTCACCGGCTCGCTACCGACAATGTTTATGAGCCCGCTCAGCTGGTCCCCGGTAAGTACATACTCCGGCTTATTGCTATAAAGGAGAGCAGCGGCTGCCGCGATACCGTTGAGCTGAAGTATGCCGATGTGCTTACCTCCAAGTTCAACTCCGACCTTATTCCCAACGTATTTACCCCAGGGGGAAACTACCCCTATTTTAAATTTAAGAACGACACCACCTCCGTGCGCTCCATTCGCACCATCAGCGTAAATATTTTCAACCGGTGGGGTAAGCAAGTTTATACCTACAAAGGCACAGTGGACGACTGGACCGGGTGGGATGGCAAAACCGAATCCGGTGCCGATGCCGACGCTGGGGTCTACTACTTTGTTTTTACCGCAGAGGGTTGGGACGACGTTTCCTATAGTGGTGGTTCCTACAAGGGCTTCCTCTACCTCTATCGGAACCATTAATTGGTAGAAAGAGAGCAGAAAGTCCGAAGTTGTGCTTAGGCTTACCCACAGCCAATAATCTACTGTTTCTATCCTAAACCCCTAACTTCCTGATTCGCTAGCTACCTATTTAGCGACAAGATGGAGTGAAGTGAATATCTCGATTGATCAGGGTGACCGAAAAGTGACTGGTTATAGGGTTATAGGTGACAACCGAAATGCTGTAACTAATTTCCCCGTCATTTATGGCGGGGTTGTTGGCACCTTCCCAAAAGCGAGCGGTGCACGCTCCCAAATAGTCAAATGAATTGAAGTTGCTTTGCACCGTAATTACCGAAAGTTGAAAAAAGACCAATGTGCTGGCGCTGAAATCTTTTCCCTAAACCCCTAACTTCCTAATCCGCTAACATCCTCTCTAGTGACCAGTGACAGAAAAGTTACGGGTTACAAAAAATGTCTATGCCTTCTGAGATTTATCAAATACACCATTGTTCATGCATTCATTTTTTTGTAATTTAATACCGATTTAACCAAACCAAAAATCGCTCTAAAATCAATCCCTTAACCTTATCCCTAACCTAAAACATTATGCAGAAGCGAATAAAGATTGGCATAGGAGTTGGCGTTGCGATAGTCGTAATTGCTGCCGTGGTCTTAGGCATCCGGCACCTAGGTCGAAGTTCTGAAACCATGGTTCAGGCCGATTCTCGGTTTGCTACCTATGTAACGGCATTTACCTCCGGAAACATCTCAGTAGCCTCCACCATTAAGGTACGGCTTGCTGAGGCTTCAAAATCATTTGCAGGTGAGAACAAGCCTGCAGTGGAGGAACTTTTTAGCTTTTCTCCGTCCATTGAGGGTCAAGCCTTCTGGCTCGATGCACAAACTGTGGAGTTCCGGCCAACCAATCTGCTAAAGTCGGGCACTACCTACACCGCCAAGTTTGCGTTGGGCAAGGTGAAGGAGGTTGAGAGCGATTACAAAACATTTGAGTTTGGATTTAAGACCATGGAGCAGTCCTTCGAGGTTCAGGAGGAGGGGCTAATTGTGGAAAATCCGCAACAGCCCGACACCTATACTTACCAAGGAAAGTTGGTGTCGGCCGATTATCTGCCAACGGCCAAGTTGGCTGAAATAATGAAGGCTACCTTCGGTGGTGCCGATAAAACCATCGATTGGGTGTCTTCGGAAGAGAACCGTCAGCACACCTTTAAAATTACAGGACTTCAACGTGGCAGCACTGAACAGTTGCTTTCCATTAAGTGGAATGGCTCACCCATCGGTGTGGATGTTGATGGCAGCATGGAGGTGAAGATTCCGGAGAAAGGTTTCTTTGGCATGGTGAGCCACCGTATGACCTACTCGCCGGAACAGGCTGTTTTCATCTACTTCAGCGATCCGCTCGACCCAAAGCAGGATTTGAGAGGGTTAGTGCAGTCCAACCATGATGGTTCTGAGCGCTTTACCGTATCGGGCAACGTGCTCAAAATTACCTTCGCCGACCAGTTTGATGGTGGCATTCAGGTTACCGTTAACCCCGGTATTCTCAATACTCAGGGTATGAAACTTCCTAAAGGTTTTGTGGTTGAGGAGAACTTTGAACCCATAAAGCCTGCTCTAAGATCTATTTCCAATGGAACCATTCTCCCTTCGTCCCAAGGGTTGGTTTTCCCCTTTGAGGCAGTGAACTTGAAGGCGGTGAAGCTAACCATAATAAAGGTTTACGAAAGCAACGTTGCACAATTTCTACAGGTGAATAGGCTCGATGGCAATAGCGAGATGAAGCGCGTTGGTCGTCCCGTGCTACGGAAAACCATTCCTCTTACCAACTCGGGTATTGCCGACCTTTCGCGCTGGAACCGTTTTAGCCTCGACCTTAACGACTACATTAAGGCGGAGCCAGGTGCCATCTACCAAATCAACATTAGCTTTAGCAAGAAAAATATTATTTGGACCTGTCAGGGCGATACCCTCAAGGATAACATGTCGGGTTTTGAGGAGAGTGAGGAAGATGTTAAGGATGATCAAAAATATGATGCTCCCGGGTATTACTACGATTACGATGATGAGTATGAATACGATGAGGATTACGACTGGCAGCAGCGCGATAATCCTTGCAATGTGGCCTACTACTCCTCGAATAAAATGATTAAGCAAAATATTTTGGCCTCCGACATTGGCCTCATTGCCAAGCGTGGCAACAGCGGCGATATGTTGGTTGCTGCCAGCGATATTCGCACAGCCAAACCTCTCAGTGGTGTTGAGGTAGATATTCTCGACTATCAACTTCAGCCATTGCAAAAAGTAAAGACCAACGGCGATGGACTTGCTACCTTCCGTATTGGAAGAACGCCTTTTCTACTTGTTGCCAAGATGGATAAGCAGCGCGGCTACCTTCGTCTCGACGATGGTTCGTCGCTATCGCTCAGTAACTTCGACGTCAGTGGAGTTGAGGTGCAAAAGGGACTCAAGGGATTTATTTACGGTGAGCGTGGCGTTTGGCGTCCGGGCGACACCCTTTTTGTCAGCTTTATTGTGGAGGACAAGCAGGAATTGCTCCCTGTTGGTCACCCCATAGTTTTTGAACTCAGAAATCCGCAAGGGCAGCTCGTGAGCCGCTTGGTTCGCACCTACGATAAAACGGGTATCTACTCGTTTGCTCCCTTTACATCAGAGGATGCACCAACAGGTAACTACATTGCCACCGTTAAAACGGGTGGGACCAGCTTTACCAAGCAACTGAAGGTGGAAACCGTTAAACCCAATCGCCTCAAGGTCACCTTTGAACTTGATAAGGGATCACGGTTTGGAAAAACGGGGCACATAGATGCTTCATTGAATGCTCGCTGGTTACATGGTGCTATAGCCGGTAATTTGAAGGCTTCCTACGAGGTTACACTCAGTAAGGCAAGAGCCAAGTTCAAGGGGTATGACAACTACCTGTTCGACGATCCGGGAATTTCTGCTCCTTCGGAATCGTTCGAGGTTTTCAACGGAACCACCGACGGAAATGGTAACGCTTCTATTCACACAAACCTGAATATTTCATCCACCCTGCCTTCTGCCTTGAATGCAAACTTCCGTGGAAAGGTATTTGAACCGGGTGGCGATTTTAGCGTCGATTTTCTTACCCTTCCAATTCTCCCCTACAACAGTTACGTGGGTATGCGCCCACCAGAGCCTCAACGTGGCCAGTGGGTAGAGGTTGATCGTGATCAGACCATTACGCTTGTTACCGTCGATGGTGATGGCAAACCAATTAGCGTAAAGGGGCTCAATGTGGAGATATATAAGATGGGTTGGAGCTGGTGGTGGCAGGAGAATGAGAATGGAGCAGCCAGCTACGTTAACTCCAACTATTCCCGACCGGTGGTTTCTACCACAGCCAATACCGTGAATGGCAAGGGAAGTGTAAAGTTCAAAATCAACTATCCCGATTGGGGACGCTACTACATCAGGGTAATCAACCCTGAGTCGGGTCAAAGCTGCGGCGACATCATATACATGGATTGGCCCATGTCGCGTGGACGTTCCAAGGGCGATATGCCCGGTGGTGCTACCATGCTATCGCTATCTACCGACAAAACTACATGCAAGGTGGGTGAGGAGGTTAAGGTTACCATTCCGGGTGCAGAGGGTGCACGCGCCCTTGTCTCCATCGAGAATGGTTCGAGGATTGTGAAGGCCTACTGGGTTGATGCCGGTGATACCTACAATACCATAAAGTTGGAGGCTACTCCAGAGATGACCCCCAACGTGTTTATTAACGTTACCTTAGTGCAACCACACCTTCGGAAAAACAACGACCTCCCCATTCGCCAGTATGGCATTGTTCCATTAGAGGTTATTGACCCTCAAACAAGGCTAACGCCCCAGATTGAGATGCCTGAATCACTTAAGCCGGAAAAGGATGTTGCCATTACGGTTTCCGAAAAGAATGGAAAGCCAATGACCTATACGTTAGCCGTGGTTGACGAGGGGTTGCTAGACATCACCCACTTTAAAACACCTGACCCGTGGAACAGTTTCTATGCGCGGGAGGCGCTTGGCGTTAAGTCATTCGATCTTTACGACGATATTATTGGTGCCTTTGGTGGTGAGATGGGCCGGTTGTTATCCATTGGCGGTGATGAGGAACTCAAGGCCGACGACAATGGGAAGGGGCTTCGCTTCAAACCGGTGGTGAAGTTTATGGGACCTTTCACCCTAGGAAAAGGAAAAAAGGCTACCCATAAATTCCGCATGCCAAACTACATTGGTTCCGTTCGAACTATGGTAGTGGCAGCTGGCAATGGTGCCTACGGATTTGCCGAAAAGGCAACACCCGTAAAGGAGGCGCTCATGGTGATGGCGACCCTGCCTCGCGTTCTTGGTCCATCGGAAGAAGTTTTGTTGCCAGCCAACGTATTTGCAATGGAGGAAGGGGTTCATAAGGTTAATGTGAAGGTTAAGACCAGCAACCTGCTGGAAATTGTTGGCGGCAATACCCAAACCATAAACTTCGACAAGCCCGGCGATCAGGTAGTGTTCTTCCGGTTGAAAGCAAAGCCTGCAGTTGGTAACGCCAAGGTGGAGGTTTACGCCGAAGGCAATGGGAATAAATCGACCTACACAATTAATATTGAGATAAGGAATGCCAATGTTCCCATGGCTAAGATTACCGATGCCGAGGTGGCTCCGGGACAGAAGTGGGACGACACCTTTAAACCGTTCGGCATTACTGGAACAAACAAAGTTAGCTTGGAACTGTCGGCCATTCCTCCAATTAATCTGGGCGAAAGGTTACGCTATCTCATAGCCTATCCCCACGGTTGCGTTGAGCAAACCACATCCAGTGTTTTTCCTCAGCTATATCTCGCAAAAGTTATCGACCTGCCAAAGGAACAGGTTGTCCGAACCGAGGATAACGTGAAGGCAGGCATCCAACGGCTCATGCAGTTTCAAACTGCCGATGGTGGGTTTATGTATTGGCCCGGTTACTACCGCTATGTAGACGATTGGAGCACCTGTTATGTCGGCCACTTCTTGCTTGAGGCCAAAAAGGCGGGCTACTCCGTTCCCGACCAAATGCTTACGAAGTGGAAGGATTACCAATCGTCCGCTGCTCGAAGATGGACCGATGATACCAATTATGGATATCACTATACCGAATTGGTTCAGGCCTATAGACTTTACACCTTGGCACTTGCTGGTTCTCCTGAAATGGGTGCGATGAATCGGTTGAAGGAGGTAAAGGACCTTAGCCTTCAAGCGCAATGGCGCCTTGCGGCAGCATATGCTCTAGCAGGGAAAACCGATGTAGCAAATCAGATGGTAGCATCGCTGCCCGATCGAGTTCCAGCATACCGAGAGTGGGCTTACACCTATGGCTCCGACCTTCGCGACAAGGCGATGATTCTTGAAACTCTCACCACTTTGGATAAAACGGCACAGGCTGCCTCCGTTGCAAAAGATTTGGCCACCGATATGAATTCTAGCCGTTGGATGAGTACGCAGGAGACTGCCTATTCTCTATTGGCTATGGCTAAGTATCAAGCCATGTCCAAGTCTGATAAGGGACTTAAGACTTCGATTGATTTTAACGGTAAGGGAGAGAAGGTTGAAACCGATCTTAGCATGGTGGAGCACCCATTGACTATTAAGGAGGACGGAAGTAATTCGCTCCAAGTTACCAATAAGAGCAAGGGAACGCTATTTGTGAAGCTACGCGAGGTGGGCGTACCTCTTCAGGGCGATGAGCAAAGTTCACGCAGCAACCTTAATATGAGCGTTCGCTTTCTTAGCAATGGTACCCCTATTGATGTTTCTCGTCTAAAACAGGGAACTGAATTTACCGTTGAGGTAACCGTTACCCACCCCGGCATACTTAAGGAGTATAAGGACCTAGCGTTAACCGAGGTATTCCCATCCGGTTGGGAAATTCGGAATACGCGTCTCGAGGGTAATGAACCTTCGCTAGGAAGTTCTAGTAGCGATTATCAAGATTTCCGAGACGACCGTGTGATGACTTATTTCGACCTTCGCCCTGGCGAGACAAAGCGCTACGTAATTATGGTTACGGCCACCTATGCGGGTAAGTTCTACTTCCCCGGTGCATACTGCGAAGCAATGTATGATAATTCCATATCGGCCAAGGACAAGGGAATGTGGGTAGAAGTTGTAACCAACTAATCAAAGTTCTTATTTGAGTTTATCTTGTTCTGAACGTGTTTAAAATTCGGCCCAACCATGCAGGTTGGGCCGAATTGTTTATTTACGCTATTGAGTCTTTCTGCATCAACAACAGTTGCAAAAGAAAAGGCTACCCGATTGAGGTGGCCTTTTCGAATTATGGACATAAAATGCTATTCTTCGTCTTGATCTGATTCGTATGCCTTGAGCAACTTCTCCTGAATTTCGCTCGGTACCTGTTCGTAGTTGGCAAACTTCATTCCAAAGGTTGCTCTACCACTGGTAATCGACGAAAGGGTGGTTGAATACTTGTGCATTTCTGAAAGCGGAACGTGGGCAGTAATCTTCTCGAACCCCTTCTCGCTACCCATCCCCATAATGATTGCGCGACGGTTTTGTAAATCACTCATCACGTCACCCATCTTATCGCTGGGAACAAGAACCTCCACATCGTAAATTGGCTCCATAATCTTTGGCCCAGCATTTTTAAACGCGGTTTTAAACGCATTTCTTCCTGCCAATCTAAAGGAAATTTCATTGGAGTCAACGGGGTGCATCTTCCCGTCGTATACGGCAACGCGGATGTCACGTGCGTAGGAGCCGGTGAGTGGTCCCTCTTCCATTTTCTCCATAACACCTTTGAGAATAGCCGGTAGAAAGCGGGCATCAATTGCTCCACCTACAATGCAGTTGTAGAAAACGAGCTTGCCACCCCAATCCAGCTTTACCTCCTCTTTTCCTCTAATGTTGAGGGTGATTTCCTTTCCGTCAACCTTAAACTTTGATGGATCGGGTGCACCTTCAATGTGTGGCTCAATTACAATATGAACCTCACCAAACTGCCCGGCTCCACCACTCTGCTTTTTGTGGCGGTAATCGGCAACCGCAGTTTTGGTAATGGTTTCGCGGTAAGGGATTTTTGGAGCAATAAAATCTATATCAATCTTATAAACGTTGTTCAAATACCACTTTAATATGTTGAGGTGATGCTCCCCTTGTCCTGAAACAATGGTTTGCTTCAGCTCTTTACTGTATTCTACCACAACCGTTGGGTCTTGCTGGTGGGTTCGGGTAAGAACTTCACCCATCTTCTCTTCGTCAGCCTCACTTCTTGCCTTAATGGCCGTTCTGAATTTAGGTTCAGGAAACTCAATTGGTGCAAATACCCAATCAGCTCCAGGCCCATTCAGCGTATGGTTCGACTTGGTATTCTTTAATTTAACGGTACATCCAATATCGCCAGCATAAAGTTCGGTGACCTTATTCCTGTTTTTTCCAGCTGAAGCAAAAAGTTGACTTAGCCGTTCCTTAACGTCGTTGTTCATGTTGGTAAGGTCCATGCCTTCGGTAACCTTACCCGATATTACCTTGAAGTAGTTAACCTCGCCAATATGTGATTCATGTAATGTTTTGAATACAAAGATGGAAGTTGGAGCATTGGAGTCGCAGGCAATCTCTGTGCCGTCGGTAGCCTTAGGTTTTGGAACTTGATTTGGATAGGGGGTAACGTTAATAATAAACTCCATTAACCGTCTTATACCCATATCCTTTTTGGCCGATCCGCAGAAAATGGGAAAGAGGTCACGATTGGCGATACCCCTTCTGAGGCCACGGCGCATCTCCTCCTCTGTAAGGCTACCTTTTTCAAAGAAAATCTCCATCAACGGTTCGTCATTTTCAGCCGCTGCTTCTACAAGTGCGTTGTGCAGCTCAGCAGCACGTTCGGCTTCATCTGCAGGAATGTCATGTTCTGTGCGCACACCGGTTTCTCCATCAAATTTGAAGAGTTTCATGATGAGCACATCAATAATTCCGTCAAAACCAGTACCGGTATTGAGTGGGTATTGGACTATGATTGCTTTCTTACTAAAGCTTTGGCGGATGCTGTCAAGGGTTCCTTCCCAGTTGGCCTTATCGCTATCGAGTTGATTCACGAAAAACATCATTGGCTTAGCGTACTTCTCAAGGTATCGGCCCTGAATCTCGGTACCAACTTCTACACCATTTTGAGCATTAATAACCATAATGGAAGTGTTGGCCACCCGAAGGGCCGGAATCACCCCGCCAACGAAATCGTCACCGCCAGGCGCATCGATGATGTTTAGCTTGTGGTCTAGGTACTCAGTGTAAAGCACGGAGGAGTATATGGAGCGAAGGTAAACCTGCTCTATTTCGGTGTAGTCCGATACCGTGTTCTTTGCCTCAACGGATCCTCTGCGATCAATCACCTTTCCTTCGTACATCATGGTCTCCGCAAGGGTGGTTTTTCCAGAACCGGCATTGCCGAGCAGAACAATGTTCTTGATTTGGTTAGTTAAGTAGCTTTTCATTGCCAATACGGTTTAGTTAGTAGTGATTTCTATCTCATGTTGTAGTTAACTTTTCGTTAAGTGAGACCCAAAAATAGTTATTTTTTGTTCACATGCAATAGCGGTGGGCGTTTCGGACACTTATTATTTATTTTTTAAGCCCAGGCTTGAAAAAGAGAAGGTTAGCTGGTTGTGCTATTGTTTGGCAAGAATATTTTTGTATTTTTGCACCCCGGAAATAGGCAGGAGATCCAGAGCTTTCCTAAGTGTGGCGAAAGTTTTGGCTTAATTTATTCTGCTGAAAGGTCTTGCAAATCAAAAAAAAGGAATACCTTTGCAAGCCAAATTGATAAAATATAGTATAACCAAGGATTAACAAAGTAGTTGTATTTATGCCTACAATTCAACAACTTGTAAGGAAAGGAAGAACGCAGTTAGTCGATAAGAGCAAGGCTCCGGCAATGGATGCGTGTCCGCAAAAGAGAGGTGTATGCACCCGTGTATACACTACTACGCCAAAGAAACCAAACTCCGCTATGCGTAAGGTTGCCCGTGTTAGGTTGACCAACGGATATGAGGTTACTGCTTATATACCTGGTGAAGGTCACAACCTTCAGGAGCACTCCATTGTGCTTATCAGGGGCGGTAGAGTGAAAGACTTGCCTGGTGTGCGTTACCACATCATCCGCGGAGCGCTCGACGCTGCCGGTGTTGAAGGCCGTAATCAGAGGCGCTCCAAATATGGCACTAAGAAGCCAAAGGCGCAAAAAGCAAAGAAATAACACAAGTTAAAATGCATTTTTTAGTTTAAGTCGATGAGAAAGGCAAAACCAAAAAAACGGATTCTACTACCAGACCCACGGTTCGGTGATTCTTTGGTTACCCGTTTCGTGAATAATCTCATGTATCAGGGCAAGAAGAGCACCGCTTACGGCGTGTTCTACGAGGCAGTAGATATTATTGAGAAGAAGATGAAGGACTCTGAGAAGAGTCCGCTTGAGATCTGGAAGAAGGCTCTTGAAAACATTACTCCTCAGGTAGAGGTGAAAAGCCGCCGTGTAGGTGGTGCAACATTCCAGGTGCCTATGGAAGTTCGTTCCGATAGAAAAGTCTCTATTAGCATTAAGAATATGATTCTTTATGCTCGTAAGCGTTCGGGAAAATCCATGGCCGACAAGCTGGCTAATGAAATCATGGCCGGTTATAACAACGAGGGTGGTGCATATAAGCGAAAAGAGGATATGCATAAGATGGCCGAAGCGAACAAGGCTTTTGCTCACTTCAGGTTCTAGTATTTAATTTTAAGGAGAGGTTACATTAATGAGCAACGATCTTAAGCTCACCAGAAACATTGGAATTATGGCTCACATCGATGCGGGTAAAACTACCACATCGGAGCGTATTCTATTTTATACTGGTAAGACGCACAAGATAGGTGAGGTTCACGACGGAGCTGCTACCATGGATTGGATGGTGCAGGAGCAGGAGCGCGGTATTACCATTACCTCAGCAGCAACTACTACCTTCTGGAGCCATAAGGATCAGATCTACAAAATCAACCTAATTGATACCCCCGGTCACGTTGACTTTACCGTGGAGGTGGAGCGTTCGCTCCGCGTTCTCGATGGTGCAGTTGCCGTTTTCTGTGCAGTGGGTGGCGTAGAGCCCCAATCGGAAACCGTTTGGAGACAGGCTGATAAATATAAAGTTCCTCGTATGGCCTTCATTAATAAGATGGATCGTACTGGAGCCGATTTTTATTCTGTGGTATCACAGATTAAGGATAAGTTGGGTGCTGTGCCAATTCCTCTCCAAATTCCAATTGGAGCGGAGGAAAAATTCCGGGGAACAGTTGATTTAATTCTCAATAAGGCTGTTATCTACTTCGATGACGATAAGGTGAAGATTAACTACACCTACGAAGATATTCCTGAGGAATTGAAGGAAGAAGCAGCAGAATGGAGAGCTAAGTTGGTAGAGTCAATTGCTGAATACAATGATGTATTGCTCGAAAAGTTCTTTGAAGACCCTGACTCAATTACAGAGGATGAGTTGATTGAAGCCATACGCAAGGCTACCATCGACATGAAGATTGTTCCTGTTCTTTGCGGAACTGCATTCAAAAATAAGGGAGTTCAAAAACTGCTTGATGCGGTAATTGAATTATTGCCCAGCCCACTGGATGTTGAGTCTATTACCGGAATCAACCCTGAAACGGGTGATGAAGTAGTTCGCCATCCTAATGTTAAGGATCCATTTACAGCACTTGCATTCAAAATTGCTACCGACCCATTTGTAGGTCGCTTAGCTTTTATGCGTATTTACAGCGGTAGACTTGAATCCGGTTCATACGTGTACAATACCCGAAATCAGAAAAAGGAACGTATTTCTCGACTATACCAGATGCACGCCAACAAACAAAACCCAATGGAGGTTATTGAAGCTGGCGATATCTGTGCTGCCGTAGGATTTAAGGACATTCGCACAGGGGATACCCTCTGCGACGAGAAGCATCCAATTGCTCTCGAGTCCATGACCTTCCCTGAGCCGGTAATTGGATTAGCCATTGAGCCTAAGACGCAAAAAGATCTCGATAAGTTGGGAATTGCGCTGGGTAAATTGGCTGAGGAAGATCCAACATTCCGTATTAAAACTGACGTGGATAGCGGACAGACCATTATTAGTGGTATGGGCGAGCTTCACCTCGAGATTATTGTTGACCGTCTCCGCCGTGAGTTTAACGTTGAGATTAATCAAGGCGCTCCTTTAGTAAACTACAAGGAGGCGCTTAAGGGAACTGCCGACCATCGTGAAGTTTTCAAGAAACAGTCGGGTGGTAAAGGTAAGTTTGCTGATATAATTGTTACCATTGGACCTGCTGATCCTGGTGTTACCGGTCTTCAGTTTGTTGATGAAGTTAAGGGTGGTAACATTCCTCGCGAATATATTCCTGCGGTTCAAAAGGGGTTCGACTCTGCCATGAAAAATGGAGTTCTCGCAGGTTATACTATGGATAGTTTGAAGGTTGTATTGAAGGACGGTGGCTTTCACGCCGTTGACTCCGATGCGCTCTCCTTCGAAATTTGCGCTCGCTACGCATTCCGTCACGCAGCAATAAAGGCTAAACCAATTATCATGGAGCCTATAATGTCCGTGGAGGTTGTAACCCCAGAGGAAAATATGGGTGATATCATCGGCGACTTTAACAAGCGTCGGGGTCAAATCACCGGTATGGAATCTCGTGGAGGTGCTCGCGTAGTAAAGGCAAAGGTACCCCTTTCCGAAATGTTCGGATATGTTACTGTTCTCCGCACCCTTTCCTCTGGGAGGGCAACCAGCACCATGGAATTCTCTCATTACGATGAGGTTTCATCTAACCTGGCCAAGGAGATTATGGAAAAATCCCAAGGAAAAATTAAGGAAATTGAATAGTTCAATCAGTTTAAGCGTGCTGCAATGAGCCAGAAAATTAGAATTAAGCTAAAATCCTACGACCACAATCTGGTAGATAAGTCGGCTGAAAAGATCGTGAAAACGGTAAAGGCTGCTGGTGCTGTAGTAAGTGGACCAATTCCACTTCCTACCCACAAAAAGATCTTTACTGTAAACCGTTCTACCTTCGTCAACAAGAAGTCGAGAGAACAGTTCGAACTTTCTACCTACAAACGGTTATTGGATATCTACAGCTCTACTCCTAAAACAATTGATGCTCTGATGAAGTTAGAGCTTCCAAGTGGCGTAGAGGTAGAAATCAAGGTGTGATAAATTAAGTAGAAAAACGCGAAAAAGCAATGCCAGGAATTATTGGAAAAAAAATCGGAATGACTTCCGTTTTCGGTGCTGATGGTAAAAACATACCATGCACCGTTATTGAGGCTGGTCCTTGCGTAGTTACGCAGGTTAAGAGTGTTGAAACCGACGGTTACATCGCTCTTCAACTTGCCTATGACGAAAAGAAAGAAAAGCGGACCACTAAGAGCCTTTTAGGTCACTTCAAAAAGGCCGACACCACCCCCAAGCGCAAGCTTGTGGAGTTTCAGAGTTTCGAGGAGGTGCATAAGCTAGGTGATATTATCACCGTAGCCGATGTGCTCGAAGAGGGAGACTGGGTGGATGTTACCGGTATCTCTAAAGGTAAGGGATTTCAAGGAGTTGTTAAGCGCCACGGCTTTGCCGGGGTTGGTGGGGCAACCCACGGTCAGCATAACCGCTTGAGAGCTCCCGGTTCAATGGGTGCGTCATCTTACCCATCACGCGTATTTCCAGGTAAGAGACTTCCTGGTCGTATGGGTGGACAACAGGTAAAAGTGCTTAACCTTAAAGTTCTTAAGGTTATTGTAGAAAACAACCTGCTGTTGGTAAAGGGATCAATCCCCGGTGCAAAAGGTTCATACTTAATTATTGAGGAGTAATGGAATTAGCAGTATTAAATATCGCTGGACAGGAAACCGGAAGAAAGGTTGTGCTGGAAGATACCATCTTCGGCATTGAACCCAACGATCATGCTATTTACCTCGACGTTAAGCAATACTTGGCCAACAAGAGACAGGGTACTCATAAGTCCAAGCAGCGCAACGAGGTTTCCGGTAGCACTAGAAAACTTAAAAAGCAAAAAGGTACTGGAACTGCTCGTGCCGGCAGCATCAAGTCGCCACTCTTCAGAGGTGGTGGACGCGTGTTCGGTCCAGTTCCAAGAGATTATAGCTTTAAGTTAAATAAGAAGTTAAAGCAAGTGGCTCGTAAAAGCGCTTTAACCTACTTAGCTCAGAAGAACCAAATCACGGTAGTTGAGGATTTTAATCTTGATGAACCTAAGACGAAGGAGTTTATCAAGATTAGAGCTAGCCTTAAGGTTGATGACAGAAAGTGTACTTTCGTTCTTCCTGAGGTAAATTCAAATGTTGTGCTTTCATCTCGCAACATCTCCGATGCTAAGGTTATGCTTGCATCTCAGCTCAACACCTATGAGATTATGAATGCCGGAAATCTTGTGATATCCGAGGGTTCGATAGGCGTGATTAACAAATTATTTGGACTTTAGTAATTAAGCGAGATGGAAATCTTAGTTAAGCCAATAATTACCGAAAAAATGACGATTCAGGGCGAGAAGCTGAATCGTTACGGTTTTGTGGTTGAGAAAACCGCAAATAAGCTGCAGATAAAACAGGCAGTAGAGGATATGTACGGAGTTACTGTTGCCGATGTAAATACCATGCGTTATGGTGGGAAAGCTAAGTCACGCTTTACCAAAGCCGGGTATCTTGTAGGAAGAACCAATTCCTTCAAAAAGGCAATCATAACTTTGAAGGAAGGTGAAAAGATTGATTTTTATAGCAACATCTAAGGAAAATGGCTGTAAGAAAACTAAAACCGGTAACTCCCGGTCAAAGACATAAGATAATTAGCGCATTCGACACGATTACCGCTGGCTCTCCAGAAAAATCGTTGGTTGTACCGTTGAAGAAGACCGGTGGACGTAACCAAACCGGTAAAATGACAATGCGCTATATTGGTGGTGGACACAAGAGAATGTACCGCATCATTGATTTCCTTCGGAACAAGGATGGCATGCAGGCAATCGTAAAGACCATTGAGTACGATCCCAACCGCAGTGCACGTATTGCACTGGTGGTTTATACTGACGGCGAAAAACGTTACATTCTAGCACCTCAAGGGTTGCAAGTTGGACAAAAAATTGTGTCCGGTGCTGGAGTTGTTCCTGAAGTTGGTAACACCCTCTTTTTATCTGAGATACCGCTTGGTACCATTATTCACAATATTGAACTTCGTCCAGGCCAAGGTGGAATTATGTCACGCAGTGCTGGTAGCTACGCACAGCTGCTCGCTCGCGAAGGTAAGTACGCTGTTATCAAAATGCCATCCGGTGAAACCCGTATGATTTTGGTTACCTGCCGTGCTACCGTTGGTGCTGTTTCTAATCCTGACCACGCGCTGGAAGTTTCTGGTAAGGCCGGAAGAAGCCGTTGGCTAGGTCGTAGGCCGAGAACCCGCGGTGTGGCAATGAACCCTGTCGATCACCCAATGGGTGGTGGTGAAGGACGCTCTTCTGGAGGACACCCACGTTCGCGTAAAGGTGTATTTGCTAAGGGTTATAAAACCCGTAACAAGAAGAAGAACTCTAGCCAGTTCATTATTGAAAAACGGAAAAAGTAACAGTTTAATCCAAGCGTTATGAGTCGATCACTTAAAAAAGGTCCTTACATAGCATATCAGCTGGAGAAGAAGGTTCTCACCATGAACGAAAGCGCAAAAAAGACCGTCATTAAAACATGGTCTCGTGCAAGCATGATCTCTCCCGATTTCGTGGGTCATACTATCGCCGTTCACAATGGGAACAAGTTTATTCCAGTCTACATTACCGAGAATATGGTTGGTCACAAGCTGGGAGAGTTTGCCCCAACTCGCACCTTTAGAGGTCATTCAGGTAATAAGAAGAAATAACAGCAAGTAACTGAAAATATTTCTTAGCGATGGGTGCAAGAAAACGAATAACAGCAGAAAAAAATAAAGCGGAGAGAAAAGAGAAGGCTTACGCAATTTTGCGTAACAGCCCAAGTTCTCCCAGAAAAATGCGCTTAGTTATCGATTTAGTTCGTGGTGTGGAAGTCAACAAAGCGTTGGCAATTCTCCGCTACAGCACTAAAGAGGCTTCCCGTAAGGTTGAAAAGCTGGTTCTTTCAGCAATGGCCAACTGGGAGGCAAAGAACGAGGGCGTGCGCATTGAAGACAGCAACGTTTACGTAAAGGAGATCTTTGTGGACGGCGGAAAGATGTTGAAAAGAATCAGGACCGCTCCTCAGGGACGCGCTCACCGTATCCGGAAAAGATCAAACCATGTTACGGTTGTATTAGGTAGTTTGAACGCTAACGACACTCAGGCAAAATAATGGGACAAAAAGTTAATCCAATAGCAAACAGGCTTGGAATCATCCGTGGATGGGATTCCAGCTGGTACGGTGGAAAAAATTTCTCCCAGAAGCTTGTTGAAGACTACAAGATTCGCGAATACCTTAACGCGCGTCTTGCAAAGGCAAGCCTCTCGAAGGTAGTAATTGAAAGAACCCTGAAACTTATCACTGTAACTGTCTACACCGCCCGACCAGGTATCATCATTGGTAAGGGAGGTCAGGAAGTGGACAAACTCAAGGAGGAGTTGAAGAAGATTACCCAGAAGGAGGTACAGATCAACATCTTCGAGGTTAAACGTCCTGAGTTGGATGCTACCATTGTGGCTTCCAATATCGCTCGCCAAATCGAAGGTCGTGTTTCCTACCGTCGTGCCATCAAAATGTCCATTGCATCTACAATGCGCATGGGCGCTGAAGGTATTAAGGTTGGAATTGCTGGTCGTCTTGGCGGTGCCGAAATGGCCCGAAGTGAGACCATCAAAGAGGGTAGAATTCCATTGCACACTTTCCGAGCCGATATTGACTATGCACTCGCTGAAGCCGTTACCAAGGTGGGTGTTATAGGTATTAAGGTTTGGATTTGCAACGGTGAAGTATACGGGAAGCGCGATTTGTCGCCAAACGTTGCTGCTGCCAGCCATCAACAAGGTGGACCTGCTAGTCATCCTGGAAGGGATAATGGCAACAACCGTCCCCGTGGAGGTGCCGGCGGTGGAGCCAGAAAAAGAAAAAGCAAGTAGCTAAACGCATAAAGGTACATAGAAATGTTACAGCCTAAGAAGACCAAGTTTAGGAGGATGCAAAAGGGCCGTATGAAAGGTATAGCCCAAAGAGGGAATCAGCTTGCTTTCGGTTCCTTCGGCATCAAAGGACTTGAAACGGCCTGGATTACAGGTCGTCAAATCGAAGCTGCTCGCCAAGCAGTGGTTCGCTACATGAAACGTGAAGGACAAATTTGGATCCGAATTTTCCCAGATAAGCCCATTACCAAAAAACCCGCCGAAGTTCGTATGGGTAAAGGTAAGGGTGCTCCGGAAGGATTTGTGGCTCCAGTTACACCTGGCCGTATCCTTATTGAAGCTGAAGGTGTTCCGTTTGAAGTTGCAAAAGAAGCACTTCGCTTGGGTGCTCAAAAGCTGCCTATTGCTACTAAGTTAGTAATTAGACGTGATTACACTGAATAATCTTTGTGACGTATGAAAAATTCAGAGATAAGAGAGTTAACCGTCAGGGAGATAGAGGAAAGAGTTGATACAGAGCGTGCAGCATATAAGCGCCTCGAGTTAAACCACACTATTTCGCCTCTCGATAACCCTACTAAGTTGCGTAATGCCCGCAGAACTATTGCGAGGCTGTTGACCGAGCTTACCAAGAGAAATAATCAGGAGAACAAGTAATTGGAGCTGAGAATGGAAACGAGAAATCTACGCAAGGAAAGAATCGGGATAGTTATGAGCAACA
>DATKVT010000037.1 GCA_035529935.1 Williamwhitmania sp.
CCAACGCTACCGGTGAGGAGTAGGAGCAGGGAGGCTACGCGCAGATATCTTCCAGCATTGGATGGTGGAGTGGCTATCCATGCCCTTACCGAAGTTTCAACTTGCCGCATTGCCAACGAGAGCATAATGGCGAAGAGCACAAATAGCACGGCAATAACCAGTGAGGCCAGCGGTGAACTAAAGTAATTGGCCAGCTGGAGGAAGTTGCCGCGCAGGAACCCATGACAGGCAAATAGGTACATGGATATGGCTCCCGTGAAGGTTAGGAACGACGATACCATGTTCATTTTACCTTTTACACGGATCAAGAGCTGAATGAGGGTAATGAGTAGTATCGCTGCCGAGATGTTGGCAATGGGCCACATCCATCGAAAAATATTACCCCCAACAAATGTGAGCAAGGCCAATGCAATGAGCCAGATGGGTAACTTCAGCTCCTTTTTTACGGCCAGCAGAATTCCAAAGCAAAACTCGGGGAGGTGACCAACAAAAAGGTAGAGCGGATTCAATGCTACCTGTCGCATGGGGTTGTAGAGAAGAACGGTGGCGATAATTCCTATGATGGAAATTGCCACCAGACCGCGAGTGTTGAATTTCTTTACAACCCACATAAATAGTGGGAAGAGCGCATAAAACTGAAAGATGAGCGAGTAAAACCACCATGGCCCGGTTATGGAGAGCGCCTTATCGGGAATGAAGTTTGCAAATAGCGAAAGTTGAATGCCTAAATCGGCAAGGGTTTGGTTGTCGATAAATCGTCCGGTGGAGAGTATAACCACAAGGATGTATAGCACCGCTGCAATAAGGAACGAGGGGTAAAGCTTATCGAGCCGGTGAAGCAGGTGCGATGTATATCGGGGGTGGTTTTTCTGATACGATAGTGTGAGCCCGTAGGCGCTGATGAAGATAAAGGCCTGGACGCCATAATGCCCAAGGAAATTAAATACTACGTTGAAAACCTCCATGGGATTGTTCCCCAGGATAATGAAGAATTTTTTGATGTAGAGGCCTGAGAACCAAAATTCGTTTTCGCCGGTGGTTGGGTTCACCGCCCTAAAAAAGTTGTGGAGCACTATGAGCAGTATGGCAAAACCCTTTAAAAAGAGGGTGTCGTCTTTGGAAAAGGGAGCAAGGGTTATCTTTTTTAGCATACTTGTAAATGGATAGCTGTAGTATTAAATCCGGCGGGTTGATGGAAAAATGATGACATAATATATAGTCAAACGATTTATGAGCCACACCCAATCGCGCCGACTGTAGCCCCATTGGATGCATAGCAATGCTTAACCCAAATGTATAAAATTATTGGTTAGGCAGGGGATATTTTTGGCGAGCCATTTTTTAACCGTTCGGTGATTGTGGTGAAAAAAGTAATTTGAGAATTAAGCGATTTGAGGATTTGTGAATGATTGGGATTTTAAAACCGTATGGTTATTGCGGTGCGGGGTTACTGTGATGTATTGAACACCATAGGCGTGTGCACCGCCTGAGCTGGGCGGGGTTTGGCTTAACGCCCATGGCTATTCATATTTAACCGCTTCGCGGGTTACCATTCAATAATGTTTTGCCGGCATAAAATGGGGGCGAAAAATTTTTCGCCCCAACATGGTCTGGTTCTTTAATTCGGCAAGGAGGGATTTGTGAATGTGGTGGGTATTAAGAGACTCACGATCGTGCGTCTCTAGCCGTCAATGGCCGGATCTTCGCTTCGCTGCGACTTTTTCTAATACGGCAATGGTTTCCGATTTCCTCTAACTTCCTCTAACTTCCTCTAACTTCCTCTAACTTCCTCTAACTTCCTCTAACTCCCTCTTTCTACAATGCCAAATGGAGGCCAATGCCCACGCTACCGTCCATCATCAGCGAAGGGCCAATGGATAGCTTACCCTTGCCCTCCTCTTTGGGTCCCATGCGCTCAATAGCCTTAATGGTTATTCCGCGCGAGGTGGCAATCTTGGCGTAGGTGTAGCCTAGGGCAATGGCCAGCGGATAGTCACTAATCCAGTGCACACCGTTGTTTATCATGGCAAAGCCAACTAAACCCATCATGGTGTAGCCCACTGGTCTAATAAACTTCAACTCGGGGTAGTTGGTAGCGAGAATGGTAACGGTGGCCATGGCGGTGGCCATGTGGCCAGAGGGGAAGGCATCATGCGCTGGAACCGATTTTTGGTATTTCTTTAGATTGGTGAAGAACTGCCACTTTCCACCCCGCTGGGTGGCCACAAAGGGGCTTTGGCGACCGGAAATATGCTTGAAGAGCTGTGCCGTAATCCCCATGGCAATGTAGCACTCGGCAAACTGGCTGGCGGTTCGCACGTCACGCTCATCGTGCTTAATGAGTCCATTCACCAGGAGGCCTGTTGCAAAGGTAATGCTAGGCCATCCTTCGGCAATAAAGTAGAGTGTGGTGTTAAAATTCTCGGGTAGATCGAGCATGTTTACCTTTGTGCCACCCACGTAAAATTTTATGGCATTGTCGTTTTTTCGCGTGGCGTCAATGCCGGCCCATCGGCCAAAACGTTGTGCACCGTCGGTTACATCTTGGTCTAACAGCATGAGGGCAGCAGTGGAGGCTGCAACAATGCCAATGGTAATCAGGCCTTTTCGGGAGGCAGTTCGTTTGCCAAAGTCGACCCAGTCGCGAGGGATGTTTTTCCCAAACTCGTAGACGCGTGGAGCGTGAAAGGTGGTTTGAATGGTGTCGAAGGTGTAAACCGAGTAGCGATGCCCCAGGCTATCAACTCCGGAGGAATCCTTTGCACAGGCTGCATAGGACGAATTCATAGAGCACAGCCAAAGCATGGCAATGCCAACAGGTAATAGGCGCATTTAGTAGTCTTTGTTGGGTTAGCCTTATTTATTTTGGAAACAAAAACGAGGCTGCAGATTAGGGGCTACAGCCTCTGTTTCCTACTTTTTATCTACTTTGTTTAGTCCATGAACAAACATATATTCAGCGGTTTGATAATATGTTACTGCATTGTGCTCCAGAGTGGTGTCGGGATCCATCTTTGTTTCTTCACCCGTGTGGCGGTCGAACTGGTAGAAGGAGAATCGCTGCTGTGGACTTAGGATGGAAAGCTTGTTTCCCTTCAAGTAACCCAGCTTCTGGTAGGTGCCAATAAAAGCACGTTCCTGGTCGGGTGTCATCTTCATAATGTCTTTACCGTAGAAGGTGGACTCGTAGCTCCAGTTGAGAATACCCAGCAGGGTGGGTGTTAGGTCAATCTGGCTACAGAGCTTATCTACCTTTTGGGGAGCAATAATGCCGGGGGCATACATTACTAGTGGTATTTGATACTCCTTCACCGGAATTTCGGTGCGACCAGCGCTACCACCGCAATGGTCGGCCACCACAATAAAAATGGTATTCTTAAACCAAGGCTTGTCCTTAACATGGTTGAAGAACCAGCGCAACGCATAGTCGGTGTACATTACGCCACCTTGTCTGGTTTTGGGGAACTTAATACCAACATCAGGGAAGGTGTAGGGGCGATGGTTGGAAGTGGTCATGATGAAGTTAAGAAATGGCTCTCCTTTTTGGAACGACTTGTCGGCCTCCTTAATTGCCCGCACGTAAATATCTTGGTCGCAAACACCCCACACGTTAGCAAAGGTGATTTCGTTTTCTGAAAGTTCACTACGGTCTACAATCTGAAATCCGTTGTTGCTAAAAAATTCGTTCATGTTGTCGAAGTAGCCGTATCCGCCGTATAGGAACTTGTTGGTATATCCCTTCTGCTTAAATATGTGGCCCAGCGAGTAGAGGTTTTCGTTATTAGGACGGCGCACAATGCTATTTCCTGGGGTTGGTGGAATGCTCAGGTTGATGGCCTCAAGTCCACGAACCGTGCGGTTACCATTGGCGTAGAGGTTTGTGAAGAAGAGCGACTGGTTGGCCAACGAGTCCATGAACGGCATGGTAATGCCCGAGGTGTTTGGAATGTAGGCCATGTATTCACCGCTGAGGCTTTCCACCGTGATCAGGAACACGTTGTAGCGCTTCTCCTCACCCGTAGCGGTATTCATCCGAACTGGGTTCATCACATCGGGTGAAATGAAATGCGAGCTGCTGTCGGCCAGCAAGGTGCGAAGGTAGGTAAAGGCCTTCTTGTTATTTTCGATAAGGTAAAACTGGTTGTAGTCGAGTTCGTTATTCTTGAACGCCTCAAAGAAGGAGTAAACGCCATTTTTGGAGAGTTCCTTGTTGTAGGTATTGTTGCTGATCTCGCTCCAGCGTTGTGTTACAAATAGCAGACCAAATACCGGGACAATCATCAATAATCCTGCTGTTTTCAGCCGCTGCAGAAAATTGTCGTCGTTTTGCAATGCTTTAGTAAGCCATCCCTTTCGGGTGACAAACCAGATAATGCCTGCGGAGATAACCAGAATGGCAACAATGAGCAGAGGAATGTTGTACGATTCCCAAATATTACCCAGCACCTCGTTGGTGTAGATGAGGTAATCCACAGCAATAAAGTTGAACTTTACGTTGAACTCGTCCCAGAAGAAGTATTCGGCAAATGCCGTGTATACCAAAATTACCGTAGCTAAGGTGTAGAAGGTATAGGTTAGGTATTTTGAGATTTTCTTAGTGGCCAGCTTGTGAGGCACGAGTAGCGTAACCAGCACAAAGGGGATCATGAAGTAGCCGTAGGCAATGGTGTCGAAGAAGACGCCTACAGTGAAACTTTTTAGCAGCTCCCAAGGGCCCTTGCTGAACTGCGAAAAAGAGTATGCAAAGAGCACTATACGGGTAACAAAGGAGATGGAGATAAAAATGAGGTAGAGCATGAACACCCCACCGAATCTACCGCTAAATAATTTTTTCATTCCAAGTCAATATTATGTTTTGTATCTATTTTTTTGTTTGATTGCAATGAACAAGAGGATTATAGCGCTTGTGTTGCAAGAATTAAAAATTTTATGGCGCAAGGTAAAGTATGTTTCTCATTTTTGTGGCAAATTCATTCCCAATTTATCGGTCTGAATTGTTAAAATTATGAATCATTGCTGCTGTATGGGGTTTGCTTGTATGGAAAGGATTGGGTTTATATGACCAATGTGGTGTAAAGTTAAGTGTCCCATCGTTATTTTTGATAATTGAGCGCTATCTTGCATTCGTAAAAGTTTAACTATGGCTACAACAATAACGGTAAAGCCTGCAAAGCATTCTAGGATGGTAAATGCTGGGGTTTTATTAATACTCTACAATCTGATTTTTTTTGTGGGAACCTCAAGGTCTGCATCTTCGGACATGTTTATGTTAGGCAATGATGCTACCTCATATTGGGATATTGTTCAGGGACTGGTGAGCATTGCAGTGATTATTGGCGGAGCCATTTGGTGTGGTATCGTTGCGTCAAACTTAAATAGGAATATTCTGTTCTGGATAATTTTTGGTGCGCTGTTTACCCCATTAGCATTGATTATTCTAGGATTACTCGATTCTAGGCTTGCTAATCAGGAGGCTCAGGAGATAATGGCGAAGTTACGATCTCAATACTTGCAAGAGGTGGAGGTGTTCAACCAACGTTACAGGAAAAGCGAACTCTCTTGGGAGGCCAGTCAAGCATCGATTGCCAAAATCAGAGAGAAATATGACGCCATGTTGCATGCCGAGCTGGATCGGCTGGATCGAATTGCACAAAAGCAGCATGATAAGTCAGTCATTGATTTGGTGGAGGGCGATGGCGTTCCGGTTGAAGTAATTGATACATGCCCTGCCTGTGGGGCCAAGTTGGCTGATAACGATAATGTTTGCCCAGATTGCGGATTAAATCTGGGATAGAAACGAGGCACCAGCTTGTAATTCTTTTACCTCTGACTTCCCTTTTTTTTACCTTTTGGTTATTACGGTACAAAAAAAAATGAAAATTTGGGAATGAAGGGGATTTTAAAACCATTCGGTTATTGCGGTGCATGGAAATGCTGGTTCAATGAACACTATTTGTACGTGCACCGCCCGCATTTTATGGGCCTTTGGTTCCGGGGGTTGACACCCCCAGCTATTACATTGTCACCTCTTCGAGGTTATGTTCTATTGTTTTGATGCGAGATGGAATAGAATGAAATATTTTTTGTCCAAACATCCGTATTAGCGTCTCTGACTTCCTCTACTTCTCCTCCTTCAACAATCCCGGTCGAAGTCGCTGAGTTCGTTCCGTGGCTTGCTCCATCTGCCACTTCTCTATTTCGGGGAAGTTGCCCGAGAGCAAAATTTCGGGAACCTTCCAGCCGTTAAATTCAGCTGGACGGGTGTAGGCCGGAGGGGCAAGCAGGTTATCTTGAAAGGAGTCGGTGAGGGCAGAGGTTTCGTCGGAGAGCACGCCAGGAATTAGGCGCACCACAGCATCCACAATAACTGCGGCGGCCAGTTCACCACCGGTAAGCACGTAATCGCCAATGGAGATCTCTCGTGTAATCAAGTGCTCTCTTACGCGGTGATCCACCCCCTTGTAGTGGCCGCAGAGTATGAGCAGATTTTTTTTGGTGCTGAGCTGGTTGGCCAGCTGCTGGGTGAGCAGCTCTCCATCGGGGGAGGTGTAAATTATTTCGTCGTAGGTACGCTCCGCCTGCAGCTCCTTCAGGCACTCAAAAATGGGTTCTATCTTCATTACCATTCCAGCATCGGGGCCAAAGGCATAATCGTCCACTGTTCGACGCTTATCGTGCGTATAGTTGCGTAGCGGGTGCACCACAATTTCGGCGAGGCCTTTTTTTTGTGCTCTTCCAGGAATGGAGTTGTTAAGTGGGCTATCGAGCAGCTCGGGCAAAACGGTTACAATGTCTATTCGCATTGGAAAACAGTATGTTTTTTCTGATGCATGAAGTTGGTACAAAAGTAATACCCTTTCGCGTTACAGCAAACCTGATTTATTGATAATCCGAAATCATTTGGGCTTGTTTTCCTGTTTTTTCCAAAAAACTTTGAGTATTAACTCACAAATAGTTAATTTCGTCAGCTGAATGTTGACCCCGGGCTCACAGGATTGGTGCTAAGTAAAAATGTATATTAAACTCCTTCCCACCTGTTTACCCGCATTATTGTTATAAAGCTTGCCTCATGGAAACTAACGAAATGAAAAACTCTGTTCCTGAAGAACAGCCTGGTGAAGAGTTAAATACCACCAGGAATGTGGAGACTCCTGCAACTTCTGACCTATCTGCTGAAGTATCCTCTGAGCAGCCAACAAGCGCTGCTTCCGATCTGCAACACGACGATCAACCTAGTGAAGAGTTAACTAGTGCCGAAAATGCGGAAACTCCAGCAGCATCTAAATCTGCTGCAAAAGTATCCACAAAAAAGGTAGCTAATGATGCTTCCGATCTGCCACACGACGATCTACCAGGTGAAGAGTTAATTGCCACCGAGAATGTGGAAACTCCGGCAGCATCTAAGCCTGCAGCAAAAGTATCTGCGAAGAAGGTCGCTAAGGATGACGTTGATCTGCAACACGACGATCATGAAGAGCATGTTCACGACGAGCATGTCGATTTCTCCGATGAGGAGGCTATCATAGCCAGCACTGAGCTCGACGATGACGAGAGTGACGACGACGATGATACGGCTTCTCCCTCTTCGATAGGAAAAGAATACGCAGGATTGTCGAAACCAGAGTTAATTGCCACACTCAAAGAGTTGGTTGAAACAAACACGGCAACGCGTATTCGGAAGGATATTGATGCAATAAAAATTGCTTTCTACAAGCGGCATAAGCTCGACGTAGATAAGGAGCGCAAAGCGTTTATTGATGGGGGCGGGGTTCCAGAGGAATTCCAGTATACCACCGATACCTACGAGAACGACCTGAAGGAATATCTTAAGCAATATCGCGAGAAGAGATCACAGGAGAATATGTCTCAGGAGCAGGAGAAGGAGAAAAATCTGGAGGTTAAGCTTTTAATCATTGATGAGATTAAA
>DATKVT010000038.1 GCA_035529935.1 Williamwhitmania sp.
ATCAGTTTGACCAAATGATGAAAATGTTTGGAGGTAAATAATGCCTATCGACGCGAGAATACCATTGATGGCGCAAGCGCCTCAACAACAGAACCCGTTGAATATGCTCATGCAAATGATGCAATATAAACAGGCTATGGAGCAGAACAAGCTAAATACTTTGAAACTACAACAAATGCAGCAGCAAGGCCCGCTGCAAATGAAAAAGTTACAAGCGCAGATAGATGGAATACCGGGGGAGCAAAAATTAAAGCAAATGCAGTTGAACAAGGCTATAGGCGAGATTGAGCAACAACAAGATCAGCAAATTGGTAGAAATGAACTTATAAAGCAATTAACTCCAAATGCTGGTGGAAACCCTATGGAGGCTGGTGTTCATAGACTTGTGATTCCAGACGAAAAAGAGGCTGTACAAAGAATGATAGCTGCGGATGCCAGAGGTGAGCCAATGAGCATAAACGTCCCTAATCAGGCGAATATGATGGCTTCTGCAATACGAGCAGACCCAAAAGCAGGAGCGGCTAATGTCTTAAAAAGTTATATGGGCGATGGAAAGCCCGAATACGGGTCATTAACTCCCGGTGCAGTTCCTTACAATAAAAGAACCGGGGAACCAAAGGGCGATCCACTTCCATTCAATAAAACAGAAACCAAATTAGAGAAATTATTTAAGTTGCGTGAGAGCTTGCCACCAGACAGCCCGCAAAGACAAGTTGTTGAGAATGCAATCAAGAAGGAGAGTGAATTTTCTCCTGATAGGGTTATTGTGGCTGTTGATGTAGATGGAAAGCCTGTATTTATAAACAGAAGTGATGCTGTAGGTAAGGTAAAAGCTCCTAGTGGAAATAATGCAACATTCGCTCCACAAACTCTTAGATTTATAGCAAGGCAATATCTCGCTGGAGATAGACAGGCAATATCAGGATTTGCAAAAAATGCAACTGCGCGTATAAACCTTCAAAACGCAATTGCTGCAGAAGCAATAGCGCAAGGTTTATCACCCGCGCAAGTAGCTTCTAAAATGGCTGAGTATGCAGGACTTACTTCTGCGTCAAGGTCTGTTGGTCAACGGGCGGCTGGTATTGCGTTAGCGTCCCAAGAGGCGCAGGACATGATTCACGTAGTTAAAGAGCAATCAGACAAATTCTCTAGGGGTGAGTTTGTTCCTTGGAATATGGCTATAAAAGCATGGGAAAGCAATACGGGCGATCCTAATATCTCAGCATTTGGCGCTTCATTAAACGCGTTAGTAAATACGTATGCTAGAGCGATTAACCCAAGTGGCGTACCTACTGATAGCGATAAAATTCACGCAAGGGAAGTTATTAACAGCGTTCAATCTCCGACGCAGGTTGATGCAGTATTGAGAGTAATCAACCAAGAACTGGAGATTGCAAAAAAAGCGCCTAAATCCGTCACTCAACAAATTAAAAGAACAATTGAAGGAGAAGGCCGAAAGTTCAATAGCGTAGAGGAAATGGAGGCCGCAGAACTAGAGCCGGGAACAAAAGTTATTATAAATGGGCAAAGTGGAACATATCAACCTAACAGGAGAAAGAGATAATGCCTTTTATCCCTGACTCAAATCCACAGAATGGAGTCCAAGGAACCCCTGTTAGTGGGAGTAGTTTTGTTCCTGATTCTGGATTTGAGAGTACTCCAGGCGGTGCGGCAGTTAATAATCCGATCCTATCAAGTCAACGTCGCCCAAGACAGCCCGTGGAACTTGGGCCGATTGCAGGGGCTACTGGAATGGGTGCTGTACTTGGTGGAGGTGCTGCTGAATTACTTACTCTTGGTGCGGGTGTTGCTAGACAGATACCGCCGCATGGAGTAAGGATCGCCCCAATTTTGGAAAGTCTAGCTATTGGAGCAAAAACTGCTGGTAGACCCGCTGGTATTGCTGCTGGCGCAGCTAGTGGTTTTGGCGCAGAAGTAGCTGGTCAAATAGCTGAAAGGCAAGGCGTTGGTGTAGTTGGTTCTGAGGCAGCAAGATTGGCTGGCGGCGCGGTAACAGCCCTACCTTTAAAGGGGGCTTCTTGGGCGTTTGACAAAATTCTCAAAGCCCCTGCCCTCAGTGTTTCAATGAAGCTATATAAGGAATTTGCAAAATTAGTTAGGGGAAAGATGACTAATACCCCCGATTCTCTGAGTAAAAGAGAAATGGATTTTGTAGAAAAAATGTCCTCTGCAATCCGTGAGGGAGAGAAAACAAATGAGCCATTGGAATTAACATTTAAGCGTCTTGCGGAAGCTGCTGATATGAAAGCCATATCAGGAGAGGTCGAAGCCCATAATCTTCTATCCAATGCAGTAAAGAACAATGAGCTAGAAATGGGTAAGGCTATGGGTAATGTTAATTATGTAAGAACTGCCCAGAATAGGCTTAAAGATACCGCTGATGAAGTTTTGCTAACAGGAAAAATGCAGCGTCATAATATCGGTGATGACCTTGAAACGTCCGATATAGGAAACGCTCTTAGAACAAAAGTAGCCGAAAAAAATACAGCTGCAATAGAAAAACGCGCTGCTGATTACAAGGGATTAGAAACACAAAGAGACACCTTAGTAAAAGGTAGAGAAGCTGCTGGTGATCGTATAGATTCATTACCTGAGTTCAAACAAGCGGTTGCTATGTTAAAGGCCGAATCTGCTCCGGGAAAAAGGTCTAAAGACGTATCGACATCGTTCAATAAGATTCTTTCTGAATTAGAGCTTAAATCACCAGAAGGTGAGGCCACTCCAAATCTATCTTTTAGGGCTGTAGACGATGTTAGACGGAAGTTAGGTGAGGTCTTTAAAAACCCTAACAATCCCCCCGAAGGTTACGCGGCTATAGATGCAAATACCGCCCGTAAATACTACGGTATGTTATCCAACATACAGAAAAAGTTTGTGGATGGAAATTCTAAGGATGGCATTCAGTCAAGACTATTACAGTCTTACAGGGAGGGTAGTGAAGGGCTTAGTATGTATGGTTCAAAGTCTGGTAAAAAACTGGTTTCTTTGGACAGGTGGGATGAAACAAAATACAACATTGACCCGTCCAGCCTTCCTAAAACTTTCTTATCTTCAAAGCAGGGAATTGCTGATTTAATAGAGTTGACCGGCGATAGGGCTTTGGTTGTGAAGTCGGCTAAAGACTATGCAACAAACTCCCTGAGAGACAAAACTTCCACACAGGCTAAAACGTGGGTTCATTCTCATTCTGAGTTAATGAAATCACTCCCCGAAGTCCAAAAGTCCGTCAATAAATATGTGATGGCTTTGGATCGTTCTGAACTAATCCATAGAAACGCTTTAAAGGGCGTTGACAGGCTTTCTAAGCATGAGCAGAACGTATTAAGGAATGTTGATAAGTCTCAGTTAAATAGAACCTCTGGAGCGGAGAACGCGGCTTCAGGAGCAATTACTCGTGGCAGTAATGATGCGGCTGCTTTGGTTGGGAATAAATTTCCTGTTGAACGTGTAACGAGACTAATTGAGGGTGGAAATCCTCAAGAATGGCGAAAAGTTGCTCCTTATCTGCTTTGGGGCGATGGTAAGCAAAATCTTGAAAATTCAATAAGACAGGTAGTTGCTAATAAAGTGAGTAAAGACCCGTCTGGAGTTTCTGAGTTTTTCGAGTTAAAGATACGCCCTGCCTTGTTAGAGACAAAGTTAATGGACGTAGAAAAATTGGATGATATTTCTGTAAAACTAAAAGCTGTAAAAAGCATGAAAATACCTGAACCCGCGAGGATAAAATTCATAAATCAAATTATTTTGCAATCCCTTGCTGGATATGGCTCTAGCGTTTCTGCTAGGGCGGGGAGTGGTTTAGAGAAGTTTATTCCCCCACAACGAAAGCAGAATAACAATAGATTGCTGGATATTCAAACAGGACAATAACCATGACCAAATTCCTAACTCCAACACCCAAGTTTACTGTCTACAACAATGGTATCCCTGCTAACGGGGCGAAAGTCTACGTCTATGCCGCTGGTACTACGACTCCGGCTGATTCTTACTCAGACGAAGCTGGAACACCCAACACTAATCCAGTTATCTGTGATTCTAGGGGAGAGTGTGACGTATGGCTCACCCCAGGAACGTCTTATAAGTTTGTAGTCAAAGATTCTGCTGATGCGACGATCTACACTGTAGATGACATAGCGTCGGTGATAGATTCATCAAACATAAACTTTCTCCAAGCTGGAACTGGAGCGGTAACGCGTACCGTTCAAAGTAAAGAAAGAGATGTTATAAGCGTGAAAGACTTTGGTGCTACTGGTGACGGAGTTACTGATGACACGGCGGCGATACAAGCGGCAATTGACGCTGCTGTTGCGCTTACAAGTTCAATAGTAACATTTCCTCCAGGCACTTATATAACAA